>NZ_VOZA01000012.1:0-94929 GCF_013420015.1 Acinetobacter sp. YH12039
CCTATTTAAGTGATGTGCTGAAAAGGTTGCCGACACATAAAGTGACTCAGATTGAAGAATTGCTACCACACCGCTGGAAACCTAAATCGAATTAAAAAATAGGCATGGGGTTCAGCGGACGCTTACGTTGGTCAGGCTGAAGCGCATTATCCTTATGTTGCACCTCTAAACTATCAAACATTTAATAATCATAGTGCCATTCTTTCTGGTTTTTATGACAATCCGTTTGTTTCTGAAATAGCCATTAAAAACTTTAATTTCCATGTACATACACCGTCAGGTGAAAAGCTGCATTTAACGGATGCTGATTGGGCAAAAACTCAAACAGTCAGCAGTTATAGTTTAGAAAATAAGCAGGATGGCACGTATCGTATTCGCGGTGAAAAGCAGGGAAGTACAGCGCGTTTTGCTTATGATCAAAAGCAGTGGAAAGCGTTAATCAATGGTGTGCGTGATCCTCAAAAAACTGCGAATGCAAATGTCATTTATACAGCCGAGTTGACTAAAAAGTCGCAAATCAAAAGTATTCAAACGCAGGAAATCATTGAAACTTTTGTATCACGCCGTGCAACCTCTACACATGTGGTGAATCATTTACATGATGGCTTTGATGTGCAATTTAAAACCCATCCAAATGCTATAAAGCATAATGAGCCTGTGCAACTGAAAGTGCTAGATCAGAAAAAAGCGGTTGCGGGTTTACAGGTTGAAATTTTGCAGCAAACCACGGATTACAGCCGTGAAGGAAAAGTTTATAAAACGCTTAAAACTGATCAAGATGGAAATTTGAATTTTAACCTATCAGATCGTGGTCAGTATTTGCTGAAAATGGATTATCAACAGCCTTTTGAAATGAAGGAACACGCATTAAAACGATATAAATATACTTTGAGTTTTAATGTGATTTAAAGAGAAAAAGCTCTGCGATTTGCGGAGCTTTTTTATGAAAATGATTTAGCTATCTTTAGGTTCAAGATAAAACATCGATAAACCTATCAATAAAATTAAACTGGTTTGAGTGAAAAAGTGTTTATTAAAACCACCATAATATTGCTGCGAATAGCCTGCAATCAGTAAACAACCCGTTAAATAAAGCAATCGATAATATCGGCTCTCAAAACAATAACAGACACTTGCAAAACATAAAATCAGGCAGCCAATCACCATATAATGGATATCCCAAATGATGGTGTTGATTGCAAATAAAAGTGCTGAAAGTGCGCCGATAGATAAATTACGCAGGCTTTCAAACCCTTGAAAAATGTGCATCAAAGCGAATATGAAGAATGGCAATAGAGCAAGTGCATATTTTATTCTTATACTGTTTTGCGTCATGAGCATAAAATTTTGCTGTTTCTCAACAATGGGGCTAGTACTGATGCTTAGCCTAAGCCATTGCAGGGTTAAGTGTTCAGGGATGTTGGCTTTAACTAAAAATTTGAGAGTGGCTTGTGGTGGAATAATATAATTTTCTTGGAATTCATGGCCATAAAACATCCAAGACTTATTGGTTTCCAATGTGTGATATTTCGTATTTTTTTGAGTTGAGATGTTAAAGAGTTGTCCACTTGCATTTAACCCAGCTTTCATACATGGTGTTTCTTTTTCGTGAACAATACATAACGGCAGTACCGAAATTTCAAGATCTTTTCGAGTTTGTTGCTGACCTGCAAAATCAATATGGATATACAGTTGATCAGATTGGTTTTGCAGCGTAATCGGTGTGCTTGACCAATATTGTCCTTCTGTCATCTCATTCAATACAGATTCAGATATTTCGGGAATGCTATTGTGATTTTGAATCTGCTGAGGTGGAATCAACCACTGTAGGTTGCTGTCAAGAAGGGTGTTAGATTCACTATTATATAAATTGGGTGGTGTTTTGAAATGTTGCTCAATTTCACTTTCGGGTGTGCAGCTCACCAAATAAATTGCAAATGGGCTGATAATAATTAAAAGAAAAATGAATGCAGTGAGATAGTGTTTTAAGGCAGTTTTATTTGATTCAGCATCAACTTGAATGAACATTTTTTTATTTTAATGACAATGACTTATAGATTATATGTAAATCAAAGGCATTAAAAAAGCCCATTTAAATAAATGGGCTTTAGAATTTGGCTCTCCAACCTGGGCTCGAACCAGGGACCTGCGGATTAACAGTCCGTCGCTCTACCGACTGAGCTATTGGAGAATCTGAATGCGATTATAAGCAGATTTTGAGGAGGGTCAAGCTAAAAATACCAATATGAGGAGAAATGCGTGATAGATGTTTTTTATTTGAACAAAAAGAAGGATTTTTTAGAAAAAATGAATCTTAGGCTTGCAAAGAAAAAATTCAATTGATAGTCTGAATGCAACAACAGAGCGTTTAAACATATGTTTAAACAGTGTGGATTTAAACCCAACTTGCCAGCACTAAAATGGCTAAACAGGAGAAAGCGAATGAATACGCTGACTATTTCTCAGATTTTTTCAAACTTTACTTTTTATCAAGAAAACTATCTTTCTATTATCAGTAATCAAGAGCAATATCAAACACCTGTCGAAGGTGCATACGTTGACGTTTGGCCTTTGGGTCGACGTGACTTGGCATTGGGTGATTTATTACAACTGTGGTTTAGTGAAAAATGGTTGATCAACGCGCCATGTCATTTACGTTTTGAACATCAAGATGATGGTCGTCGTGTGCCTTTGCAACGCAAGCAAGACTTGTATTTATACCAATTGGCAGGTAATGCGTTATCAGGCTCAAATCGTTCTAAAGTATGGTCTATTTCAGAACAACGGGATCTTCGTGTTGAGTTAGATAGTACTTTAAAATATTACTGCTTTCAAAAGGGCAGTAATCGCATTGATCTAAGCGAAGGCCAATTAATTCGTGCCTTACATTCAGCAATTTAAGTTTGAAACATCATCTGCTCGCATTGAATTGCGAGCAGAAAAATAAAAATATTAAGGACGTATAATCATGCAGGTTGCAGTTGCATGTGCATAAAGTTTGCCATTGTCATCAATAATTTTCCCTTCAGAAATCCCTAAATTTTTACTGATATTAATGACTGTTCCTATCGCTGTAAGTTCAACATCCTTTGGAATTGGGCGACACATTTTAATATTTAAGTCGATGGTGCCATAACCTACACCTGCCTCTAATAACGTGTGAATGGCGCAACCTGTCACCGAGTCGAGTACAGTAGCAGCAAAGCCACCATGCACGCCGCCTAGCGGATTTAAGTGTCGTGCATCTGCTTTAGCCTTAAAGCTAATACTGCCCTCAGATACTTCATAAGGCTGCATAGGAATAGTTTCGCTAATACTTGCTGGTGGAATTTTTCCTGCACACATGGCTTGTAGAAGTTGCAGTCCGGTCATTTCTTTTGGGTTCATTATTCTGGCCTATTTTACGAGTTCTAAAAAGGAATCTAAGTTTAACATAGCTAATTGTTGAAATTATTGTCAAGTTGATTCTTTGAAGCTTTCATTGAGTAATCTTGCTTTGGTATTTACGTGGGTTGTATAAAGAATGGCAGTGAGTAGAGGGGATAAAGGGAAGTAGGCATGATGTGAAAAATAACGCGAAATGCATTTAAAAAATAAGTAATAAATCTATTGTATATACTTGGTTTTTCACAGATGATGGGTAAAACATAAAAGATATCAGCTGATTATAAGTCGAATTAAGACTTATATTTAGAATAAAAAATACAGTGAAAAGTCATGAAAACGTTTTTAAATTTGTGGATGCCCATTTTTTTGAGTAATACCATTTTAATGCTTGGTGGTTTATTCGATACGATTTTTTTATCTCATTTTTCAGCACAACATGTCACTGCAATCGCCGTATGTTTGGGCATCTACAGTTTAGTTTTTGTCTCGGGTATGGGTATTTTGCAAGGCATGATGCAGGAACTGGCGGAAGCAAATGGCCGCAAAGCGTATCCGGAATTACAGCTGATTATTAAGCAAAGTATCATCATTGTGCTCTGTCTTTCAGGTGGTGCGGCTTGGCTTTTTACTCATGCAGAACCATTGCTCAATGTCTTAAGAGCTGACGAAGAAATAAGAGCATTAATTCAACCGTGTTTGGTTTTGATGGCTTTAACCATTCCTGGGCATTTTTTATTACGAATTCTTTTTATTTACACGCAAACCTGTGGGCAGGCAAAGCGAGTATTTTATGCAAACACACTGTATTTAATAATAAAAGTAACTTTTGCATATGGCTTTATATTTGGAATTTCGGTTTTTAATATTCCTGCTTATGGTGTGAAAGGCGCTTTTCTAGCGCATCTTCTTGCGCAATGGTTGTTACTGGTTCTCTATTATTTCTTTTTCTTAGAAAAGAAATTGAGTATTCACTGGTTGGGTGAGTTCTTTAATTTAAAAATTTTATGTAATATTTTAAGCATTGGATTACCAACTGCTGTGGTTGTTTTTATTGATGTATTTACCATAAGCGCAATTGCGTTACTGGCATTACCACTGGGTAATGTCATTGTAAATGCGTATCAAATCGCTATGGGGTTTTGCGGCTTATTGTTTATGTTGCCGCTTTCACTTGGCGCAACCTTTAGTATTTTGGTATCGACTAAAATTGGAGAGGGGTGTGTTCAGGAGGCGTGGCATTTAACCGGTATAGCGATGAAGGTGGCATTCGTGGTCGCATTATCCGCCTCAATCGTTGTGGCAGTATTTCATCCCTATATATTGCCCTTGTTCAGTAATGACAAAGATGTACTCAACGTGGTTTTCTCATTGGTGTTTTTATTGTGTTGGATGCATATCTTTGATGCGATGTTAGTAGTTTCGGTCAATATGTTGAGATGTTGGAAAGTTATTGTATTTCCGATGCTGGTTTATAGCAGCATGATTTTAGTTTTCGGGCTTGGTGGCGGCTGGTATTTGGCATTCCATCCAGTGACATGGTTGGGGCGCACGTACGTTGCATTCAATATTCAAGGATTTTGGATCATGCTTTGTTTTGCTTATACGCTGGCGGCAATTATTTGCTTTACCTGTCTTAAATGGAAACATAGTAAATATTTAAAAATGGCTCAGATATAAAAAACCCGCGAATATCGCGGGTTTTTTTGATTTGATCTTTAGATCAAATTATTTTTCAGCGGCAATTGAAGCAATCGCAGCGTCTACGCCTTCGATTGAGTCAGCAGCTTTCTTGATACGTGCAAGCGCATCTACAAGAACTTCGTCTGCAGTTGCATAAGAAATACGCATGTAACCACCTAGACCGAACGCATCACCAGGAACTACGGCAACACCAGTTTCTTCCAATAACCATGCAGAGAATTCTGTGCAAGATTTTAAACCTTTTGCACGAATCAATGGACGGATGTTTGCGTATGCATAGAATGCACCATCAGCAGGAAGGCAAGTGATACCGTTGATGTCGTTCAAGCCTTTCACAACTAGGTCGTGACGGCGTTTGAATGCTTCAATCATTGGCTCAAGAACGTCTTGAGGACCATTCAATGCAGCTTCAGCAGCAACTTGTGAAATAGAAGTTGGATTTGAAGTTGATTGAGATTGGATTTTTTTCATCGCACCAATAAGTTTAGCAGGGCCCGCTGCGTAGCCAATACGCCAGCCAGTCATTGCATAAGCTTTAGATACACCGTTAAGAACGATTACGCGATCGTAAAGGTCTGGTGCAACTGTTGCGATGTTGTAGAATTCGTCGTCCCAACGGATTGGTTCGTACATATCATCAGAAGCAACTAAAACTTCAGGGTATTTACGTAGAACGTCAGCTAAAGCAAGTAATTCTTCTTTAGTGTAGATCATACCTGTTGGGTTAGAAGGGCTGTTTAGAACCACTAAACGAGTTTTGTCAGTGATTGCAGCTTCTAATTGAGCAGGCGTAATTTTGAAACGTTGGTCTTCACCACATTTCACGATTACAGGAGTACCTTCAGCAATGATCACCATGTCTGGGTAGCTTACCCAGTAAGGAGCAGGGATAATTACTTCGTCACCTTTGTTTAACAAAGCAAGTGCCAAGTTAAAGAAAGATTGTTTACCACCACAAGAAACCAAGATTTGGTTTGCAGCGTAATCAAGGTTATTGTCGCGTTTTAATTTAGCAATAATTGCTTTTTTAAGACCTGGAGTACCGTCAACAGCTGTATATTTAGTGAAGCCATTGTTGATAGCAGCAATTGCAGCATCTTTGATGTGTTGTGGGGTATCGAAATCCGGTTCACCTGCGCCTAAACCAATTACGTTTTTACCAGCAGCTTTCAATTCAGCAGCTTTGTTAGTAACAGCAAGTGTAGGGGACGGTTTGATGCTATTTACACGATCAGACAGACGTACGTCCACGGCAGTATTCCTTCTTATAGGGATTAAAAAATAAAAAGCACACTATCTTAGCTTAAATGCACAGTAATGGGGAGTGGCAAAATCAACAATGTGCAAAAAAGTGTGATATTCCATCCTAACCCTATAATTGAGAAAATTTACATTGAGTTACTTAAATTTTTAATCAAATTTTATGGCAAATTCTTAAAGTCACGGACAAAAATAGGGCATAAAAAAGGCCACAATATCTGTGACCATTTTTAATAAAATTTTGTGCTTCAAATACTTTGCTTATTGAACAAAACGCGATAGATCTTCTTCGGGGCGAGCAGTTAGCACTTCTACACCATTTTTTGTTACAAGTAGCGTGTGTTCGTACTGTGCAGACAAGCTATGATCTTTAGTAACGACAGTCCATTTATCACCAAGAAGTTTGGTTTTCCAGTCGCCACCGTTCACCATTGGTTCGATGGTAAAGGTCATGCCTTCTTCTAAGATCATGCCTGTATTGGGTTGACCGTAGTGTAAAACTTGTGGTTCGTCATGGAAAACAGTACCAATACCATGACCACAATATTCACGTACAACGCCAAAACGTTCTGATTCAACATATTGTTGAATGGCATGACCAATATCACCCATGGTTGCGCCTGGTTTTACCACCGCCATACCACGGTACATGGCTTCTTGAGCAACTTTACATAAACGGTTCGCTAAAATAGATGTTTCACCGCCTACGATATACATCATGTTGGTATCACCGTGGTAACCATCTTTAATCACAGTGACATCGATGTTTAAGATGTCACCTTTTTTTAACTTTTTGCTTTCAGATGGAATACCGTGACACACCACATGGTTCACTGAAGTACAGATCACGTGCTGGAACGCTGGACGACCCGGCGCAGCACCATAACCTAAACAAGCAGGAATAGCTTCTTGTTTGTTGACAATATAGTCATGACAAATCGTATCAAGTTCTAGGGTAGTCACACCTGGAACAATATGCGGTTTGATCATATCCAAAACTTCTGCCGCTAGTCGACCCGCGACGCGCATTTTTTCAATTTCGTCAGGCGTTTTAATTAATCGACGTGGAGCTTCGTAAGTACTGTTCATGATCTCTAAAAACTTTTGGAAATTTGTATGTGACTATGGTATAAATAGCCGCCCATTTTATCAAATGCTTTTTCGTGAATATCTTTCATGAGCTTTGTGCGATGGGGCAATAAAATCCGCACATATATCGACACATTTCTCTGGGTGCCTTTTTAGGTGGAGAATGCGGGTATATGGAGGCCTAACCCAAACTTTAAGGTAAAGAAAATGGCAGATTACAACGTAAGCATGCGCGACCTTCTTCAAGCAGGCGCACACTTCGGTCACCAAACACGTTTTTGGAATCCAAAAATGCGCGAATACATCTTCGGCGCGCGCAACAAAATTCACATCATCAACCTTGAGCACACTGTTCCTGCGTTAAATGATGCTTTGAACTTTGCTAACAACTTGGCTAGCAAAAAGAACAAAGTTTTGTTCGTTGGTACAAAACGTGCAGCTTCTGCAATCATCCGTGAACAAGCTCAACGTGCAGGTCAACCATATGTTGATCACCGCTGGTTGGGTGGTATGTTGACTAACTGGAAAACTCTTCGCCAGTCAATCAACCGTCTAAAAGACCTTCAAACTCAATCTACTGACGGTACTTTCGCTAAACTTACTAAACGTGAAGCTTTAGAACGTACTCGTGAGATGGAAAAACTTGAACGCGCTCTTGGCGGCGTTAAAAACATGGGTGGTTTACCTGACGCATTATTCGTAATCGATGTTGATCACGAAGCAATTGCAATTAAAGAAGCTAAAAACCTTGGTATTCCTGTTATCGGTATCGTTGATACAAACTCTAACCCAGACAACGTAGACTACGTTATCCCTGGTAACGACGATGCGATCCGTGCAGTTACTCTTTACGCTTCTGCTATGGCTGATGCGATTCTTGCTGGTAAAGAATATGCTCAATCACAAGCAAATGCACAAGCTAAAGGCGAAGAAGCTCCTGCTTCTGAGGCTTAATGCGTTTGACGTAAGCTTGTCATTTTTGCGACACGTGATGGTGGCAAAGTAAGCGTCATGTATGCAGACGGCCCAAGAGACAGCTCTGGGCCGTTTCTGTTCTAAAAAGAATTCATTTTCTACCGTATTTAGGAGATTAACATGACTGCAGTTACAGCAAGCATGGTTAAAGAATTGCGCGATCGTACTGGTCTTGCAATGATGGAATGTAAAAAAGCATTAACAGAAGCGGGCGGTGACATCGAATTAGCGATCGACAACCTTCGTAAATCTGGTCAAGCTAAAGCTGCTAAAAAAGCGGGTAACATTGCAGCTGACGGCGCGATCACTATCGCTCAAGAAGGCAACAAAGCAATCCTTGTAGAAGTTAACTGTCAAACTGACTTCGTTGCTAAAGACGAAAACTTTGCTGGTTTCTCTGCTAAAGTTGCTGCTGCTGCGCTTGCTGCTGGTGTAACTGACGTTGCTCAAATTGCTGAATTGAAACTTGAAGATGGTGCTACTGTTGAAGAAGCTCGTATCGCGCTTGTTCAAAAAATCGGTGAAAACATCCAAGTACGTCGCGCTCAAATCGTTGAAGGCGACAACCTTGCAGTTTACAAACACGGTTTAAAAATCGGTGTTGTAGTTGCATACGCTGGTGATGCTGAAACTGGTAAAGGTTTGGCTATGCACATCGCTGCATTCAACCCAGTTGCTGTAAACGAAGCTGGCGTTTCTGCTGAACTTATCGCTAAAGAAAAAGAAATTGCTGAAGCGAAAGCAATTGAATCTGGTAAACCAGCAAACATCGTTGAAAAAATGGTAACTGGTTCAGTTCAGAAATACTTGAACGAAGTTGTTCTTGAGAACCAAATGTACGTTATCGACAACGATAAGAAAGTTGCAGAAGTTCTTAAAGCAACTGGTACTACTGTTGCTAACTTCGTACGTTTCGAAGTTGGTGAAGGTATTGAGAAAAAAGCTGAACTTTCTTTCGCTGAAGAAGTTGCTGCTGCTCAAGCTGCTGCAAAATAATCTCTGATTATTTGTAGAAAAAAGCCCTCGTTTTTGAGGGCTTTTTTTATGGCTGTAGCTTTACTGATTTCAAAGCTATTCTGACTTTAAATTGTGTGCATTGTTGTTCACAGATCCTATTTTTATCCATATTAATGACTATAATGAGTTGAAAATTTAGATTTAAACTATCTTATGGCAAACAAAACAAACTTAACCATCGGCGGAATTATTGTTGCGCTTACAGCCGCTTATTTCGGAATCGATTTACAACAACAAAAATCTGCACCAGTTCAGACGACAGCGGAACAAAACGCACAGCCACAAATAGAATCAGTACAACCTGTAGATGCTCAACAAAAAGGGCAGAGTGCTGAAGATGTTATTGCGCATGCATTTAAAAATAAACTCAGTAATGTTCAGGTTGAGGGTGCAGGTCAAGTCAAAGCGGTACTTCGAGATGATAATGAAGGTAGCCGACATCAAAAGTTCATTTTGACCTTAAATAATGGTCAAACGCTTTTAGTCGCACATAATATCGATCTTGCTCCACGCATTGATGACTTGGAAAAAGGCGATACAGTTCAATTTTACGGTGAATATGAATATTCAGATAAGGGAGGTGTGATGCATTGGACACATCACGATCCGAATGGACGTCATCAAGATGGTTGGTTAAAGCATCAAGGTAAAACCTATCAATAAAAATCACGTAGTCATTTTTAACTTTAGTCATTTAAATGATCATGATTCAGATGAAGCTATCAACATAAAATTGGATTAACCATATTGAGTAAAAGCCAGTGTTTAAACACTGGCTTTTTGGTCGTATAAATAGAAAAAATGATTGGAAATACCAGAGATAAATACACCTATAAACAATAGGGTTTTAAGCATCGAATATGAAGAAAACCAATGTCGAATAAGTGAAAAAGAGATCTATGAAATTAATCGTGCTCTAAATGCTCTTTATTTGCGATTTATGGTGTGTTTTCCAATTACTAAGTACTTTGCTTGCAAATGTATCTAAACACCAAATAGGGCCAATGAGGAGGAATTGGAGATCTTTGAAAAAAGAGGGCTTTTTACCTTCAATTTTATGGCCATAAAATTGACCAATCCATGCGAATACAAAGAGTGCGATATAAAAGCCATAACCAACTGGTAGTACCCAAATTAGCCATACCATGATTAACGTTAACGCGGCCATTGCAACAGCAAGCACAATGTCTAAACGTGCGTAAAAGATAAATGCTAAAGCAAGTAAGACAGCAGTAAGTAGCGCGCTAAAATGTGCCAATATGCCAACGATTGAAAAATAAATCGTGGGTACGCAAATCCAGTGAATAATTTTATTGGTTTTATTTTGATGACTTTCGCTGTATTCATCAAACCATTCGTTGATTGTTTTCATGATAGTCCTTAATCATGGGGAAGGACTTCAATATAAACAAGAATGCGGGAAGGGTCAAAATCAGGATTACTGATGATTTGAAAGGCTAAGAGGCTTCAAATAAAAAACCACGCTAGGCGTGGTCTGTTAAATGCAGTCACTTCATTGGAGAATTAAGAATTTGGACCGTCTACGCGCTCAATGCTCACATTTGCAGTACCCGCACTGGTAATACCCAATTGCTTAGCAGCACCATAAGATAAATCAAGAACACGGTTACCATGGAATGGACCACGGTCATTTACTTTCACCACGACGCTTTTACCATTATTGCGATTCGTAACACGAATAAAGCAATTAAGTGGCAGGCTACGATGTGCTGCTGTAAGTGCGTTCATGTCAAACGTTTCACCGCTTGCTGTTTTACGACCGTGGAATTGACGACCGTACCAAGAAGCAGTACCTGTTTGAGTGAACTTACGAACAGTATTCGATGCAACAGTATTTAACTTTTCAATCACTGAAGGCTCATCTTCAGGAATTTCGATTTTAGCAGCGATTGTTTGACGACGAATTTTATCGCCAGAACGCTCAGTGATTGAAAGGCTACTTAAATTCGTAAAGTTTGAATTGAAGCTTTGAGCTTCTTTATTCAATACACGAGCTGCAAGACGAGAGTTGTCATTATCATGATTGAATGATGATGACTGAACCATCTCAGCTTGTGATTGACTTAGCGCAATTGCCGTGGCAACCGCTAAGGCATATTTAATAATTGATGACTGCATTGTTTATCTCCCAATGGCATATTTACTGGTTCAACTAAGTCGCTGATATCCATGTAAACACGTCTGATATTTCACTTTTGCAACTATATTTAACGAGATGGATAATATTCATGCCATCAATAGGCTGTCTAGTGTTTAATTAAAATACTTTGAAAATGTCTAAAAAATTAACAATAGTTGGTTAAAAAGTAATCAATAATGTAACAAGGTGTGTAAAATGCTGAATAAATGCTCATTTTAATGAAAATATTTGTTGACTTTTTTGCTCTATAGGAAAAAACCAGTCTTATCGACTGGTAACTTCAGTGCCTAAAAGCCATAGCGCAGTCGCATACATACGGCTTTTGTTATAGGTTGTAATGACCTGAAAATTTGGATAAGTGATGTAATAAATTGGTCCATAACTATCTTGCAATTGGATGACATTGACCAAATCGAGATCATCGATTTTTACCAATGGATTCATAGGGGTTACACCTTGAGCCTTGAGTACACCATAGGGTGTTGGCTGGTTTAAATCCTTTGCAATAATAGCATCTGGGTTGTTTCCACTATAGCGAGCAGCAAAAGCAATCGGTTGATTACGCTGCCAACCATAATTTGCTAAATAATTTGCAATTGAACCAATGGCATCGACAGCCGAATTACGCAGGTCAACATGACCATTGCCATCGTAGTCCACACCAAATTTTGGAATGTTACTTGGCATAAATTGAGGATAACCCACAGCACCTGCATATGAACCGACGACAGAGTTGGTTGGAACACCATCTTTATATGACCAAGCAATCAGTGCAGCAAGTTCATCTTGGAAATATTGTGCACGGCGTTCATAGCCAAAACCAAGGGTCGCTAAAGCATCACGGGTGATAAAATTACCTTTATTGCTGCCGTAGCCTGTTTCAACACCCAAAATGCCTAAAATCACGGATTGAGGCACACCAAATTGTTGTTCTGCACGATTTAAAGTGTCGGCATATTGACTTTTGAAACGAACACCGCGTTGAATTGTGCTTTCAGCTAAAAAGTTGGTTTTGTATTGGTACCAAGGCTTTGATTCGCCAGGTCTATTCATAATGCTAATAATGTTAGGTAGGTTTTTACTGCCTTGCATTGCCCAATCAATTTGATTTTCACTCAGACCATAGGTTTGCATTGCATTTTGTTTAAAGCTTGCATATGCCGGATGAGATTGGAAGTCGTTAGCCTGACAAAAACTGGTCAGTGAAATTGAACCGGCCATAATGGCAATATGTGATAGTTTTTTATAAAAATTTCGATTTAGCATAAATAAAAAATTTCCAGTTGCTTTAGCGATGAGTATGAACAAAATTTCGAGGGGAAAAGATCCTGAAAATTGTGATGACCTTCTGGTTTCATAGCTCATTAAAGGTAAAGGTTACCAATAGCAACTAAGATACCACTGACAGCGCATGCTTTCATAAATAGATATACAAAAAAAGACAAAGCAAAGGATTTTTTCGTAGTTAACATATTGAAAAGTGACATATTCATTTACATAACTTGCAAATATTCACAAATCATTTGAAATATAGATGACTCTAAAACTCATGCGTCATAAAAACGCAGAACGAATAAACTTTATCGCGTTGCGAAATACTGTTTAGAAGCTACAAATTTTGCAAAGTAAAATCCAAAAAACGAAGGGGGCAGGGTTAGAAAAGCACAGGTCTAAAAACATCTATATGCATGTGATGGCGTATTCACCTCATGGGTGTTTTCGCTAACGCTTCAATGCTGTTGAAAACGTTGCTATATATAGTAGAAATATAGACTGAATGTTAAAAAAGAAAGAGATTGAATATTGAAATGGATGCATTGAAATTTAAGCCAAAATGACGGCAAGCATTCAAATCCTGTTTGTAATCAGGTTCTTTCTTTTCTGTGTGGATTTTTAAAAATAGTACATATAAATGTACTGTCATTTAATTGAGATCAGTTCATATTCTAGAACTGTGTTTGCATGACTATATATAGTCATTGTATCGGGATTCGATTTTATGCATTTAGCCATAAAAAAACCTAGCCGAAGCTAGGTTTTGACGAGTAGCGCGATTTATTTGTTAAACATCGCATCATGTGCTTCTGCAAGGGCACCTAGCTCTTCTTTGGTTAGATTTGGGAAAATCTTATCAATCGCGATATGAATTGCTTTAATCACGGCAGAAGAACCGATATCGGCTGCTTTACGTTTAATCATGCCTAAATCGAGTGTTTTATTGAAGTCATTCATAAAATGACGCACTGCAGCTTCAGCAAACTGTTTATACAGTTCACCAAAAGCAGCTTTATTGACATCTACACCCGATTTAATTTCGGCATAACTATTTTTAAGGTTAGTGACTAGTCCTGCATCTAAGCTCAGACCTACACGATGAGCGCCGACTGTGTCCTGAAATAAACTTCGTTCTGAAAATTCAATGGATTGTTTCACCACATCATTCGGAGATTTACCCAATAGCTGCTTTAACAATACAGCGACTGTTGATTTGACATAGCCAGCCAGTTTTTCTGCTGTGTCGCGCTTGTCGCTTGCAGGAAACAGATGAACAGGAGCTAATATAGTTGCACCAATGATTTCTTCATTAATCAGCAAAGCTGTTTTATCACGTAAAGGATAAAGTGGTTCACTCGAATTTTTTTTCGCGTGACCAGTTTGGATACTGCTTAGAAGTTCCTCAGAAGGAATAAAACCAAAAAATGGCATCACTAACCTCAATTTTTTTATTGTCGCGCCAATCGAATGGGGCGAGGCATCCATGTTAAATCCGATACACGACAAGGGTTGATATCCAATCCACCACGGCGTGTATAGGCAGCATATACCATCAGCTGACTTGGTTTTAAATGTTGCCAAATATCGGCAAACATTTGCTCCACACATTGTTCGTGGAAACCATTATGCTGACGGTAAGAAATAATATAAGCCAGAATACTACGATAACAAGGCTTAGTACCTTTATACCGTATAAATACCGTTCCCCAATCAGGTTGACCCGTGACTGGGCAGTTACTTCTTAATAAATGTGAATAAAGTTGAATTTCAACTTCTTCTTGCGCTGCAGCTTCATCTAAAGAGAGTAAATCTGCATTTGGATGATTTTCTAACTGAGTGGGTTCTAAGTCATCAATACAGATGCCTTGTGGTTTTGAAATTTCAACATCATCGACATGAAATAGATCAATAGTCACAGCGGCATTGGCTGCTGCTGATAAGTCTTTTTCTACAGTTGCTTTAAACGCTGCCTGAGAATCAAATTTGGTAAAGTTCATACTATTAAAGTAGAGCTTTAAAGATTTCGATTCGATCAGGTTGTCTGAACTTGCTGGCAAAGTTAAACGACCAATAGCAACTTGAGGCACACCAGAAGCATTTAACCAAGAAATTTCAAAAACATGCCACCAGTCTTTACCTTGGCGTATGCCTTCCACATGGGCATATTGTTCACGTGCAGTGGCACGTGCAATCGGAAACAGAATATCGGGTTGATATTCTGTTGGGTAGTTGGTGTCTTTACCTAAAAGGGATTGTTCTACACTCATTATTCACGCATTCCTGAACCACGAGAAAGTAAATGATACGCCACGCCATAAAGTACAACGCAACATGCAGTAATAACTGTCAGTGAAATGCCGACATTCACATCGCTATGGCCCAAAATACCGTAGCGGAAAGCATTGACCATATACACGACAGGGTTGATTAAAGAGAGATTTTGCCAAAAAGGACTCAGTGATGAGATGGCATAGAAAACACCGCCTAAATAAGTCAGCGGAGTCAGGACGAAAGTCGGGATAATCGAAATGTCGTCAAAAGATTTTGCATAAACAGCATTAATAAATCCGCCAAGAGAAAACAGCAGCGAAGTAATGAGAACTGTATATATAGTTACGAAGATATTGGTCAGGTGTAATTCAGTAAAAAATAGGCTCATCACAGTGACAATAAAGCCGACTAAAACACCACGGCAAACACCACCGATCACATAACCCCAAAGCACCAAGTGTAACGGCACTGGACTCATGATTAATTCTTCGATGCTTTTTTGAAATTTTGCACTAAAGAAACTTGATGACACATTGGCATAGCTGTTGGTGATGACCGCCATCATAATTAAGCCGGGCACGATGAACTGCATATAGCTAAAACCGCCCATTTGCCCAATGCGTGAACCGACTAAATTACCGAAAATCACAAAGTACAAACTCATGGTGATCGCAGGTGGGAGAAGAGTTTGCGGCCAAATACGCATGAAACGGCGAATTTCTTTATACACTAAGGTGTAGAGGGCGATACACAGTTGGTTAAAATTCATTGTGCTGCACCTTCAAGATTTTTTTCTACCATACGGACAAACAGTTCTTCTAGTCGGTTAGATTTATTACGCATACTACGAACCTGAATACCTTGAGATTCCATGAGTTGGAATAGATCATTTAAGGTATGGGCTTTATCCATAGTGACCTCTAAAGTGACGGGGTCAACTAAGTTGAAACGAACACCAATAATTTCAATATGGATCGGTTCAATGGGTTCGGCTAAATCGAAAATAAAGGTTTCTTCATTTAACTGACTGAGAAAACCTTTCATGCTGGTGTCTTCTTTAATCACACCACGGTCAATAATTGCGATTCGACGGCACAACATTTCTGCTTCTTCTAAATAGTGTGTCGTTAAAATAATAGACGTACCTTTTTCGTTCATTTCTGTGAGGAAATCCCACATCGAACGGCGTAGTTCAATATCAACACCAGCAGTCGGCTCATCTAAAATCAGCAGTTTAGGTTCATGCATCATGGCACGAGCGATCATTAAACGGCGTTTCATACCGCCCGATAACATACGTGCTTGGGTACTGCGTTTTTCCCAAAGACCAAGCTTTTCTAAATATTCCTCTGCACGTTTCTCTGCTATCTTTTTAGAAATACCGTAATAACCAGCTTGAGTCACCAAAATATCAAATGTTTTTTCAAATTGACCAAAGTTAAATTCTTGAGGGACAACGCCCAAACACTGCTTTGCATGCGAGGGATGGGTATCTAAATTGTGCCCAAAAATTTCGACAGTACCTGAAGTTTTACGGGTTAGTGAACTGATAATACTAATCGTGGTAGATTTTCCTGCACCATTGGGACCTAAAAGTGCATAAAATTCACCTTCGGGTACTGTTAAATCAATACCTTTAAGCGCCTGAAACCCATTTTTATAGGTTTTTGACAGCTGCTTTAACGTTAGTGCATCAGTCATAAATAATTCACTCTATAAATAGTGTGAGTATTGTGCGATATCGGGGCAAATAAACCAAGTAAATCGTATGGAATTCTGCATTTTAAAAATAGAACGTTGTATAAAGCTTAAGCAGAAAAATACCTAACATCTATATAGTTGCTTTACCTTACAGTTTTTTTTGTTATGATGTGCGCAATCCAAAATAAGCGCTCATAGCTCAACTGGATAGAGTACAGGTCTCCGAAGCCTGTGGCGTGGGTTCGAGTCCCGCTGAGCGCACCATTTTTTAGTTTTGATTGTTTAACTAAATTTTGCAAATCAACTGCTTTTTTTATATCTCTATTTCTATTCATCCCAATCAATTTCAAAAAACAATATTGATGTATCTTTTTCCAAACACATAAATTTCAAAATATTTCTCAATCTTTTTATTGAAAGTTAAAAGTGATACAAAACTTTAAATTGAAAGCTTATAAATAGTGGCAATAGTAATTTCACTGTATTTATATCTGCATCTAAATGAAAAGAATCTATTGAAAACACGATTATAAAAGTCATGCACCAAAATAGTGGAGCTTGGAAACTTAATAGAACACTTATCGTTTTGTATTGCCTAAATAAAATAGGAAAACGATTGGTGTTTTAGTATTAACATACTGAAAAATAACAAAAAATTAATTTTGGCATAATGTGTGCAATACAGTATTCAAACTTGGATACAAGAATGAGCACATCAATGAACCCAATAAAAACTTTAGGCTGGACTTTAGCGGAATGGAAAGCGGGCTACGCAAACAACACACTTCAACTTGAAGACTTATATGCCTTGGTCGAGCAATTTGACCATGCAGATCCAGCATGGATTTCCATTGCATCTATAGAGCAATTAACTGCACAGGTTGACGCTTTAAAACAAATTGAAAATGCGACTGCCTTACCTTTGTTTGGTGTGCCTATTGCAGTGAAAGACAATATTGATGTGGCAGGCTTTGCGTCAACGGCTGCGTTTAAATTATTTACTGAAATTAAAACTGAAGATGCCTATGTGGTACAACGCTTAAAACAAGCGGGTGCGATTATTGTAGGCAAAACCAATTTAGATCAATTTGCCACAGGATTGGTCGGTACACGTTCACCATTTGGTGCAGTGCCAAATACTTTTAATCCTGACTATGTAAGCGGTGGTTCAAGCTCTGGTTCAGGCAGTGTAGTAGCACGTGGTTTAGTCCCGATTGCACTCGGTACAGATACAGCAGGCTCAGGACGAATTCCCGCAGCATTTAATAATATTGTTGGTTTAAAACCGACCAAAGGTCGCTTTTCAAATACAGGCTTATTGCCTGCGTGTAAAAGCTTAGATTGCATTTCAATTTTTGCCTTAACCGTCGCTGATGCGACTGCAGTGGCAGAAGTTATAGAAGGTTTTGATGTAAGCGACAGCTATTCACGTGTGAATCCTGCAACAGCGCCTGCAACGTTCAGCGCACAATTAAAGTTAGCCATTCCAAAACAATTAGAATTTTTTGGCGATGCTCAATCGGCGGATGCATTTCAGCAAGCACTGACTAAATTAAAAAACTTAGGCGCAGAACTGACAGAAATTGATTTCAGCGCTTTTAGTCAATTGGCGAGCCAACTTTACCAAGGGTCATGGGTCGCAGAGCGAACTGCTGCAGTTGCAGACTTATTAGAAACATCGGTACAAGACTTTGATCCAACAGTTTTAGAAATTATTCAAAAAGGGCAGCAGTACACTGCGGTGGATGCTTATAACGCCGAATATTTAAAGCAAGAATTGGCTCGAGACATTCAGCAAATCTTAGCGCAATTTGATGCCTTAGTGGTGCCAAGTTCGCCAACCATTCACACACTGGCAGAAATGGCTGAAGCGCCAATTGAAAATAATAGCCAATTTGGCACCTATACCAACTTTACCAATTTAGCTGATCTGAGTGCCATTGCTGTACCTGCAGGCTTTCGTGCCGACGGGCTGCCTTTTGGAATCACATTCATTGCACCGGCTTGGTACGATACGGCTTTAGCAGATTTTGCCGAAAAATGGCAAAAGCATCTGAAATTACCACTCGGTGCAGTAGCGAAAACATTGCCTGAAAAAGCTTCAGTCATTTCTGCACCATCTGCACAGCATTTTCGAGTTGCAGTTGTGGGCGCACATCTCACAGGTATGCCACTCAATTTCCAGCTGACATCACGCCAAGCCGTACATGTCGAAACCACAACCACTTCTGCTGATTATGCCCTCTATGCACTGCCGGGCACAGTACCGCCAAAACCAGGTTTAGCACGTCAGGAATCGGGTCAAAAAATTATTGTCGAGCTTTGGGATATTCCAAAAGCACGCTTTGGTGAATTTGTTGCTGAAATTCCAACACCACTAGGGATGGGCAATGTCGAGCTTGCCGATGGACGTTGGGTGAAAGGCTTTATTTGTGAACCTTATGGCTTAAACGGTGCAAAAAATATCAGTGAATTCGGCGGCTGGCGCGCCTATATCCAATCACTACAAGCAACAACAGCAAAATCAAATTAAAAATTCGGGGAAATAATCATGTTTAAAACAGTTTTAATTGCAAACCGTGGTGAAATTGCTGTTCGTGCGGTTCGTACATTAAAGAAACTCGGTGTTCAGTCGGTTGCCGTGTATTCAGAGACAGACCGTTATGCACAACATGTCTTAGATGCAGATGTGGCGGTTTCACTTGAGGGCATCAAGCCTGCAGAGACTTATTTAAGTATTGAAAAATTGATTCAAGCAGCCAAACAAACCGGTGCGGAAGCTATTTTTCCAGGTTATGGTTTTCTATCTGAGAGTGCTGATTTTGCCCGTGCATGTGAGGAAAATGGTATCGCCTTTATGGGGCCAACGGTTGAACAAATTTTAGAGTTTGGTTTGAAGCATCGTGCACGTGAATTGGCTGCGGCAGCCAATGTGCCCATGACACCGGGTACAGGTTTATTGGCAAATTTGGATGAAGCACTCACATCTGCTGCAGAGATTGGTTATCCCATCATGCTGAAAAGTACTGCGGGCGGTGGCGGGATTGGTTTAACCCGCTGTGATGATGAACAATCATTAAAAGATGCGTATGAAAGTGTAAAGCGTCTAGGCGAGCAGTTCTTTAAAGATGCGGGCGTGTTTCTTGAACGTTTTGTCGATAAAGCCCGTCATGTAGAAGTGCAAATTTTTGGTGATGGTTTAGGTCAAGTCGTTGCCTTTGGTGAGCGTGATTGTTCCTTGCAGCGCCGTAACCAAAAAGTCGTTGAGGAAACACCAGCACCGCATTTACCTGAAGCAACACGTCAAAAATTGCACCGTGCTGCTGTAGAGCTTGGTCAATTGGTGAAATACCGCAGCGCAGGTACGGTTGAGTTTATCTATGATGCTGCCCGTGATGAAGTGTATTTCCTTGAAGTGAATACCCGTTTGCAGGTTGAACACCCAGTCACTGAAATGGTGACGGGCTTAGACCTGATTGAATGCATGCTGAAAGTGGCGGCAGGTGATGCTTTAGATTGGGAAAAACTCAGCAATATTCAGCCCAATGGCGCTGCCATTGAAGTGCGGATTTATGCAGAAGATCCAGTGAAAAACTTCCAGCCAAGTCCTGGTGTACTCACGGATGTATATTTCCCTGAAGACATCCGTGTGGATACGTGGGTATCTACAGGCACAGAAATTTCACAATATTTTGACCCGATGATTGCCAAAATTATTGTGCATGCTGCAGACCGAGACAGTGCGGTTGCTAAGTTAAAAACAGCCTTGGCTGAAACCCGTCTGAATGGCATCAGCACCAACTTGGATTATGCGCATACCGTAGTGTCTGATGCACGCTTTGAAAATATGCAAATCTGGACACGTCTGCTGGATGATTTTAAATATGTGCCAAATGTAATTGAAGTGCTACAACCGGGAACGCAAAGTACGATTCAAGACTATCCGGGGCGTGTGGGCTATTGGGATATTGGTGTACCGCCATCAGGCCCGATGGATGATTATGCATTTCAGTTGGCCAATCAAATTGTGGGTAATCCTAAATCGGCAGCAGGCTTTGAATTTACCTTACAAGGGCCAAGTCTTAAATTTCATGCCGATAGCATCGTAGCCTTAGCAGGTGCGCCATGTAGCGCGACTCTAGATGGTGTGAATGTCGATTTTTGGCAGCCGATCAACATCAAAGCTGGGCAAACTTTGGTACTAGGACAAGTTGAATCGGGTTGCCGTACATATCTTGCAATCCGCAATGGGTTAAATGTACCTAAATATCTAGGCAGTCGTTCAACCTTTGCATTGGGTAATTTTGGCGGTCATGCAGGGCGAGTGCTGCGCGCAGGCGACATGATTAAAATGGTCAACCCTAGCCTGCCTTTGGATGGATTGGAAATTGCTACAGCAGCACCACAAGCTTTGGCAGCAGAGCGTATTCCAAGCTATGGCAAAGAATGGAAAATTGGCGTGCTGTATGGTCCGCATGGTGCACCCGATTTCTTTAAACCTGAATATATTGAAGAATTCTTTGCTTCAACATGGAATGTGCACTTTAATTCAAACCGTTTAGGTATTCGCCTAACAGGTCCGACACCAAGCTGGGCACGTGAAAATGGCGGTGAAGCAGGTTTACATCCATCCAATGTGCATGATTGTGAATATGCCATTGGGGCGATTAACTTCACCGGTGATTTCCCTGTGATTTTGGCTAAAGATGGCCCAAGCCTCGGTGGCTTTGTTTGCCCAGTAACCATTGCCAAAGCAGAACTTTGGAAGATTGGTCAGCTTAAAGCAGATGACAGCATCAGTTTCTATCCGATGAGTGTTGAACAAGCCAATGCCTTGGAAGTTCAACAAATTGCCGATATCCAAAACTTTGCTCAAGCACCTGAAGCAAAACAGGCGGCAACTTTTGAATGTAAGCCAGAAGGGATATTGGCAGTGCGTGAAGCAGATGCGTATGCGCCGAAAGCTATATATCGTCAGGCAGGTGACAGTTACATCTTGCTGGAATATGGCGAAAACGTTCTCGACCTTGCATTGCGCTTACGTGTTTATCGACTGATGCAGCTGATTCGTGAAGCGAATATTGATGGCATCTTAGAGCTTTCACCAGGTGTACGTTCACTGCAAATTAAATATGATGGATTGCGTTTCAGCCAAGCGAATTTGATTCAGTTCTTATTGGGTCTCGAAAATGAGATGGGCGATTTGAGCCAAATTAAAATTCCATCCCGTATTATTCACTTGCCGATGGCATTTGAGGATTCGGCAACTTTAGGTGCTGTAGAACGTTATCAAGAAAGTGTTTGTGCCAAAGCGCCATGGTTGCCAAATAACGTCGATTTCATTCAGCGTATTAATGGCTTAGACAGCCGTGAGCAAGTCAAAGACATCATTTTCGATGCAAATTACTTAATTTTAGGTTTGGGCGATGTGTATTTAACTGCACCTTGTGCAGTGCCAATTGATCCGCGTCATCGTTTGCTCAGCTCGAAATATAACCCTGCACGTACTTTTACTGCAGAAGGCACAGTGGGTATTGGCGGTATGTACATGTGTATCTATGGCATGGACTCACCAGGCGGTTATCAATTGATTGGCCGTACACTGCCTATTTGGAATAAGTTTAAAAAGAACAAACAGTTTGGCGATCAGCAATGGTTCTTACGCTTCTTTGATCAAATTAAATATTATGAAGTAACCGAAGCTGAACTGGATCAATTCCGTGCTGACTTTGCCAATGGTGTGGCGGAAATCAAAATTGAAGAAACTGAATTTGATTTTGCAGCCTATCAAGCCTTTTTAGAAACAGAAAAGGACAGTATTGCCGAATTTAAAGCGCAGCAGCTGCAGGCATTTACAACTGAAGTTGAACGCTGGAAAGATGAGTTTGATGCGCCTGCGGAAATGGAAATCCTGCAAGATGATACCGACTATAGCCAGTATGCAGCCTTGAATGCATCGATGACCGGCAACATTTGGAAAATTTTTGTCGAAGCGGGACAGTCTGTGAAGAAAGGTGAGACTGTAGCCATTATTGAAGCGATGAAAATGGAGCTTCCAGTCTATGCCGATGATGATGGTATCGTGAAAGCGATTATCTGCCGTGCAGGACAAACGGTACATAGCGGTGAGCCGCTGGTTTATATGGAATAAATATGACCTCAGCCATTGTTGGGAAAAGCTCAGACAACTTGTCTGAGCTGGTTTTCCAAAAAATAAAAAACGATATTTTTGATTTTCAGCTCAAACCGGGCGCACGGTTTACCGAATCTGAAATTGCCGAATTATATGAAGTAAGCCGTACACCCGTACGGCAGGCTTTATACCGTTTACAGCAAGATGGCTATGTAAGAGTACATTTTCGTAGCGGTTGGGAAGTCAAGCCGCTGAACTTTAAAGCCTACGAAGAATTGTATGATTTACGGATTTTGCTTGAATGCTATGCCATTGAGCAGCTCTGCAAAATGGAACCAGAACAACTCAAACAGGCTTTACAAGACTTGGTAAATTTATGGTGTATTCAGCCTGAACAGTATTTGCATGATTTAAAAACTTTATCGATGCAAGATGAAGCATTTCACTGCCAATTGGTTGAAGCGATTGGCAATAGTGAAATGGCAAAGGTACATCGGGATGTGAGTGAAAAAATCCGTATTATTCGTCGCTTAGATTTTTCTAAAGATTATCGAATTGAAGCCACTTATGCCGAGCATCAACAGATTTTACAATTGATCCTTGGACATAATGTGACAGCGGCATTGGAGAAAATGCGCAGCCATATTCAGCAAAGTAAAGAAGAGGTGAAAAAAATTACTTTGGAAATGTTGGCGCGAATGGCATAGAAGTATTTGCAAAAGATCTACCTCATGGAAAGTCTTGGAAAATATGCATTTTACGAGTCAATCTGTGTCGTTCAGGTCGCGCTTAGAGCTACTAATATCTATATTCATTGGTTAATATGATGGAGCAAAATAAAAAAAACCACGAAGGGGAGGTTCTATATTTCAACTTTAGAAAACGCGATTTCTTTGGCGACTGAACGCCATTTCGGACAAGTCGATAAAGCGGGACAAGCCTATATTCAGCATCCACTTCGTGTGATGCAAAATGTGCAGCATCTTGATGCTAAAATCGTCGCTGTATTACATGACATTTTAGAAGATACAGAGACAACGACGGATGAGCTTCATGCTTTAGGTTTTCAAGCCCATATTATCGACGCAATACAGGCACTAACTAAAACAACAGGTGAGAACCGATTTCAAGCGGCGCAGCGTACTGCTAAAAATGCAATAGCGTGTGAAGTAAAACTCAGTGATTTACACGACAATATGGATTTGTCTCGCTTAACTTCGGTCACAGTAAAAGATAAACGTCGGTATCAACAATATGTAAAAGTTAAACGTAGATTAGAGCGTGCTCGGAGCGTCCATTTACATCTGATCGATTTAAATCTAACAACAGATTATCCGAGATTGCAATTTCAAAGTTCACAGCAAAATTTTCAATATCTGCTCAATGCGATGTTTGATCTTCAGCATTCATTAGGTGGCATTCAGATTGAAAGTCCACAGGAATGGTGGATTTTATTTGAAGATGTCAGTGCATATTTTGCATATTGCCAAAGAAAGGGTGCCGTTCCCAAGCAGGCAACATTCTTAGATTTAATTTTAACCACAGATCGGGACTATTTCGGGGGCATCTTTCAAGCTGAACAAGATCGGCAATTATTTGCCTCTATGTTTTGCGTCTTTATGCAAAATCATTTTTATCGCGTGGAAACTGAAGGCTGATTAGATAGATTGCATCAGCAATAGAATAAAATCACCTTTGATTGATGAATTTTATCTAGATAATTAGATGCTGAGTGTCATTTAAGAATATCTCGAAATGCTTGATTTCGAGATGTTTAAAGTGATTCCATCCATTAACATCTCCAATGAAACATGTGGCCATGCTTGCTGAACCTTATGCCTCAATCCTACATGGCATTATGGTGGCTGCAGGATTTATTATTCCGTCTTTGTGTTGATGTGGTTGTATAAACGCAGTGAACGCCTAAGCCAAGCGGCATAAAAAAAGCCCTCACATTTGAGGGCTTTTTTTTATTTTACTTCAGGTAAATCAAACCAAATCACTTGAGCATCTTCAAGCGCTTCAATTTGGCTATCTTCTAAGAACGCAATTGCACCACCAGCTTCAACTTTATGTTCAGCAATTTGCACTGAACCTGAAATAACATGGATATAGTTGATATGCTGCGTTGCATGGATATCTAAAGATTGACCTTTCGTCAAAAATGCAGATTTAACTTCCGCTTGCTGGCGAATATGCATAGCTGCATTGTCATTTGGACCGACAATTAAATGCCATTGATTGGGTTGATCGCGTGGATCACATTTAATTTGTTGATAGGTCGGTTCAGCATCACGTTCATTTGGAACGATCCAAATTTGTAGTAAATGTACATCTTCATCACCTTGGTTCATTTCGCTATGACGCACACCTGTACCTGCGCTCATCAGCTGCCATTCACCCGCAGAAATGCCACCATGGTTGCCCATGCTGTCTTTATGCGTAATGGTACCTTTTAACACACAAGTTAAAATTTCCATGTTGTCATGTGGGTGTTGACCGAAACCTTCATGTGCTGCAATTAAGTCATCATTAATTACACGAAGCGCACTAACGCCCATGTATTTCGGGTCATACCAGTTACCAAAAGAGAAGCTGTGTTTAGACTCAAGCCAGCCCATTTTTACGTGACCACGGTTTTCACTTGGATGTAAAAAAGCATTCATGGCATTCATCCTTATCTTAATTATTGAACATGTGCCTATTTTAAGATTGAACTAAATCGGGATATATAGTTTTTTAGCGACAATTCATCCTATTTTTGCAACGATCATTCATGATTGAGTCTTTTGTTATGCATGAATGCACAGCTATAAAAAAAGCCTGCACGAAGCAGGCTTTTTTAAATGTGACTAAAATTATTCTAAGAATTTAACAGTCACACCAGATTTCACTTTCTTACCTAAGTCATTTGCATCCCAGTTGGTCAAACGAATACAACCGTGTGACGCAGTTTTAGAGATAGCAGATGGGTTCGGTGTACCGTGAATACCGAATGATTTTTTGCTCAAGCCAATCCAGATATTACCGACAGGGCCATTTGGACCAGGTGGTAATGAAAGTGGTTTTTTGTTGTTGCCTTGAACAAAGTTAGACGGTGAGTAGCTGTACCATGGGTTTGGTGCAACACCTGTGACTTTGTATGTACCTGTAGGCGATGGAGTATCTGAACTACCAATCGTTGCAGGGAATGAACCGATCATTTGGTTGCGGCTATTAAACAAGTAAAGTTGTTTCGCGCCTTTATGTGCAACGATTAGGTGAATATCTTCAGGAACTTCGTTACGAATATTCGCTACTAAGATTTTTTCACCAGCTTTTTTAAATGTCGCTTTTGGATTCAACTTTTTCAAAAAGTCTTCATCCATGTGGAATTTTTCACCCAACATTTCAGTCACACGTGTGTAGTACAAGCCCTTCATTTTTGCTTGTAATGCATAGTCGTGTGGAATCGATGCTGCATAAGGACCTTTCAAGTCTGCATCAGTCAATGTGTATTCAATAAATGCAGGTTTAGAACCTTGTTTTGCAATCAGTGCATCCCAAGTTTCTTTAGTTAAAGTCCCTGTAGGTTTCAAGCTATTCATTTGTTGGAATGAAGCGATCGCCTTTAAGGTATTTTTACCACTAGTACCATCAATTGCACCTGGTGAAGCATGTGCATTATTGAGCATGACATGCGCACGTGCATAAACAGGGAATTGACCTTTACCGATATTGTCATACCACTGTGCATTATTTAGGTCATTTAAACCCCAAGCAACTTTGGCAGCAGGCGAAGTTGATGTTGGAGTTGTAGCAGTCGATGTAGCAGGTGCAGCACCGATGTCGGCTTTAACATCTTCTGATTGTTGCAGGCTGTCTAAAGTTTGCGATGCTTGGTTCAGATCTTCTTGTTCTTGAGCGCTAATCTGGCTAGTTGCAGATGAAGCTTCAGTCGCTAACGGATCAATGGGATCCTGAACTGCAACATTAGTCACTTTTTTTGGCGTTAATGGTTGTTCAGCAGTAGATGCGGCAATAGCTGTACCAGCAAATATGCAACTTAGGCTCAGTGCGAGCATGGTGCGAACGAACATGTAATTCAACCTTAAGAATTATTCATTTACTGTGTATTAAAAACTGGCTAAGTATTACAGAAAAAAAGTGGAGATGCAGTAGTTGTTTTGTGTAAATATCATTTTTGGCACTCAACATGATCGGTTTTTAAATGCTTGAGAAGTTATTATATTTACAACCTTTTTGATATGATGATGCGAATATCGAATTAAGTTGGGAAAGTGAATGACGACCTTAAAAAATGATCGTTTCTTGCGTGCCTTATTACGTGAACCGGTAGATGCAACTCCGGTTTGGATGATGCGTCAGGCTGGCCGTTATTTACCAGAGTATCGTGAAACACGTGCAAAAGCGGGTGATTTCCTATCTCTTTGTAAAAATACAGAATTTGCTTGTGAAGTTACTTTACAACCTTTGCGTCGTTATGACTTAGACGCAGCTATTTTATTTTCAGACATTTTGACTGTACCTGATGCGTTGGGTTTGGGACTGTATTTTGAAGCAGGTGAAGGTCCGAAGTTTCATAAAACTGTACGTACCGAACAAGATGTACTGAATTTACCTAAGTTTAATGCAAAATCTGACTTAGATTATGTCATGAATGCTGTGACTACGATTCGTTCAGCATTGGGCGGACAAGTTCCTTTGATTGGCTTCTCAGGCAGTCCTTGGACATTGGCAACCTATATGGTGGAAGGCAGTTCAAGCAAAGATTTTCGTTTTACGAAACAAATGATGTATGCACAACCTGAAGTACTGCATGCTTTATTAGACCGTTTGGCTGTGGCGGTGACTGAATATCTCAATGCGCAGATTGATGCAGGTGCCCAAGCTGTACAAATCTTTGATAGTTGGGGTGGGGCATTAGCACACCGTGAATACATTGAATTTTCACTAAACTACATGCAAAAAATCGTGGCAGGATTACAGCGTGAAAAAGATGGACGCAAAGTTCCTGTGATTTTGTTTACCAAAGGTGGTGGTCAATGGTTAGAGCCAATGATTGCAACGGGTGCAGATGCCTTTGGTTTAGATTGGACTACGCCATTAAATGTGGCGCGTCAAACAGTCGCAGGCCGTGCAGCATTGCAAGGCAACTTAGATCCAGCAACATTATATGGTTCGCCTGAAGCGATTGCGAAAGCGACGCGTGCCATGTTAGATGATGCATATGCCAACGGTGAAAAAACCGGTTATGTGGCGAACTTAGGTCATGGTATTACTCAGTGGGTAGATCCAGCCAATCCAAAAGCCTTTATTGATACGGTACACGAATATAGTGCCAAGTATTTATAAGGCTTCAAGGAAATAGGTTTAGGATTCAACTGTGGTCAAGATGATAAAATCATGTTTTGAGTTCTCTTATAAGGCAGCTTCGGCTGCCTTATTTGGGATATTACTGCTGATCGCTTTTGCATTAACTGCAGTAATGGGAAGTCTGGAATATTTTGGCTTTTTCCGTTATGACTATTTATTGTTTTATGCACTGATTATTCAAGTGTGTTTACTCTACCTGAAACTCGAGTCTTGGGCGGAAGCCAAAGTCATAGCACTGTTTCATATCCTTGCAATGGGGATGGAAATATTTCTCACCCATCCACACATTGCCTCATGGCAATATCCGCAGCCTGCGGTTTTCAAACTGCTGACCGTGCCATTATTTGCAGGTTTCATGTATTCGGCGGTGGGGAGTTTCTTTGCACGTTCGTTACGTCTATATCAGGTGTCGTTCAGTAACTTACCGCGTTTTGGCAATATGCTGTGCTTAGCCGTTTTGTCATATCTTAATTTTATGACCAAATTTTTTGTACCAGATATTCGTATGTTTTTGTTTGCTTGGAGTGTGGTGATCTTTTGGAAAACCAAGCTGAGTTTTCAATTACAAAATCATGTGATTCAGTTGCCCATGTTACCAGTATTGTTGATTTTGGCATTCTTGATTTGGATCGCAGAAAATATCAGTACCTTCTATCAAATTTGGTTATATCCAAGTCAGGTCGATGCATGGCATATGGTCGGTTGGGGGAAACTCGGTTCTTGGTATTTGTTGCTATTACTCAGTCTGGTTTTAGTACTCAAAATCCTTGGAAAACGTGATGAAAATGGTACTTGGTTGCTCAAAAAATAGTGAAAAAGAACGTATTATTTTTAGCCAAAAGTTTTAGATGAAAATGTTTTGCCTTATCTGAAAGATCAAGTTAATCTACAGGTATGTAATCAAAATTACACATGTTTTAATAATTAAAAACAATGGAATAAAATTCCCTGGAGAAGTGCCATGTTAAAAAAATTAGCTTTAGTTGCAGTCGTTGCACTAGGTTCTACAGCTGCTTTTGCTGACCGTGACGTAGGTTGTGGTGTTGGTTCTCAAGTTTGGGCTGGTCAATCAGGTAAAATTCCTAAAATTTTAGCTGCGACTACCAACGGTATTTTTACTAACCAGTTACTTGGTATTACTTTTGGTACTTTAGGTTGTAGCGGTACTGGTACAGTGACTGCTCAAGCGGTAACATTTACCAATGAAAATGCTGAATCACTTGCTCGTGATATGGCAGTTGGTCAAGGTGAGAGCCTGAATGTTTTGGCTGAGCTTTTAAACATCCAATCAACAGATAAAGCACGTTTCTTTGCTGTGTCTAAAGCAAATTTTGCTGAAATCTATTCAGCTGAAAACCAGTCTTCTCTACAAGTACTTGCTTCATTACAAAGCGTAATGGCGAAAGATGAAGTACTTAAAGCATACGTTTAATCGATGCTTTCAAAACCCTGTCTCTCGGCAGGGTTTTTTATTATCTAAAATATATAAAAATGGATTTGAATATAACTGAATGAAATCAATTGCTTTATTTTGTACCTTTATGATTCCGAGCATCTTATATGCTCAGCAAGTTGTAGATCGAAACCTCTCTAAAACTGTAGAGGTGCAGCGATATATTGAACTTGCACAATCAAAAAAACTGCCTGAACACATCAGTTGGCAACGACTTTTATATACAGATCATAAAGGACAAAGTGAAGTTGCCTATACAGGTTATTTTTTAGCTGAAAATGGCCGCCAAAGTGCTCAAGCTGAATTAGAGGCAGATGTCGCTGCACTGTTTCAACCCGCCGAACCTAATCAAGCCTTTCGTTGTCGTTTCCCTGCGCGTAGTCAGTGGCTGATGCAAGAATTATCCATCCGTTCAGAGCAGTTACCAGTGGTGAGTTGCCCTGAGTTTGATGAATGGTTTGGGAAAATTAAGCCGTATAAAGCGACATTAATTTACGCCACAGACTTTATGGGTAATCCAAGTTCTATGTTTGGACATACCTTATTGCGTCTCGATCCGAAAGATCAAAAAGAGCTAAATTTGGTTTCCTATGCCATTAACTATGCAGCGACAGTTGCAGGTGAAGATAACTGGTCTTATGCATGGAAAGGCTTAACAGGACAGTATCCTGGTGAATATTCCTTGATGCCGTACTACCGAAAGGTGAAAGAATATGGTGATTTTGAAAGTCGTGATTTGTGGGAATATGAGCTAGCACTGACCGAGCAAGAAACCAGTTATTTGGTTAAACATATTTGGGAAATGCAAAATGTAAGTTTTCCCTATTATTTCGCCAGTGATAACTGTGCATATCGATTATTGGGCTTAATGGATTTGGTTCGCCCGACACTGAATTTAACCGAAAAATTTAAAGTTGCTTCCATTCCCGTTGAGACGATCAAAGCGATCAATGATGAACAACTGATTCGAGCAGCGGTTTATCGTCCTGCATTAGAAACGCAGCTTTTGTCACAAGCGCAGCAACATGGATATCGTTTAGCACGCGAAGCGCATAAGCTCGCTGAAATTGAACCTGATAACATGTCGACAGCACTCTCTCAGTTTAATGAAGTAGAGCAAGCGAAAATATTAGAAATGGCGTATGACCATCTGTATTTATTACTGATTGGGAGAAAGGTGAGTGCGGAAGAAACGCAGCCTAAATTACGTCAAATCTTGGCCTTACGTAGTCAATCTTCGCAACCAAAACAACGGACTGAACCTAAGCAGCCAAGTCTAGACCCAGTCAATGGACATCATGCGCGAAATTTTTCAGCTACCGTGGGTGAAGTTCAAGGTGAAAAATATATCGAACTCGGTCATCGTCAGGCTTATCATGATTTGATCGATCCGCAAGGTGGCTTTCGGATTGGTACGCAGTTGATGTTTTGGGATGGCTCGATCCAATATCGAGACGACCAATTCAAGATCAATCATTTTGATTTTTTATCGGTCAATTCTTACAACCCGATCACGCCATTTAAAACACCGCTAAGCTGGGGTTTTAATTTTGGCTGGCAGCAAGTGTCTGTAGATGCAGGTCAATTTAGCGAAACGAAACAACATGGCGTTGCTGAATTAAAAGCGCAATCCGGTTATAGCTGGGCCAATCAAGAACGCACGCATTTGTGTTATGCACAGTCTCAAATGCAGGTGCAGGGCGGTAAGTCTCTCGATCAGGGCTGGCGAGTTGGCCTTGGGCCGACACTGGGTTGCCAAAATATTTGGTCAGAAAAATTAAATAGTTTGGTTCAGGCAGAGCTTCCGTATTGGGAAGATGCACATCAATGGAATCTGAAACTCGATGCAGAATTACAATATATCGTCAACCAACAAAATGCCTTAAGACTAGGCTATGAATACCAGCAGCAAGATGATCAAGATTGGAATAAATTGAAATTGAGTTATGTATTTTTCTATTAATTTTTAAGATAGATAAAATATGAAATATCAAATAAATTTGTTTTTTTATGTAAGTAAAGCAAGGTATGATTGCTAGCTTTGTAATAGCTGTGGTTTGTGTCACCGAATGAATCAAGAATGTATTACAGGTCTAAGTCAGGCTTGGAAAGATATTTGTGATCAATATACTGAAAATGAACATCTTGCAGCATTGCAATTTATCCAAAGGCATGTTGAACATTTAGTTACTGTTTTTTATGAACAAATGTCACGTGAGCCAGAGTCAGCTGAATTTTTTAAAGACGATATCATTCAAAAAAGGCTCATCGACACTTTAAGAAAATGGTTGTTAGAAACGTTTAATGTCGCACTGAATGGTGAATTTGAAAGCTCAGTCAAAAGACAGCAGAAAGTTGGAATGGTACACGCGCGTGTTGGTATTCCGTCATGGTTCATCATGCGTGGTGTACGTGAAATAGAACGTAAAATATTTGAAATTTTAGAGTTAAACCAAACGCAAAATATTCTCCATATGTGCAGTTATATTGTACAAATTATGGGGTTCAGCACAGAAATTATGTGCCGCTCTTATGAGATCAATACAGAAAAAAACCAAGAAACAAAACACAATTATCGCTTATTTTCAGCGATGCAAGATGTAGCAGTGCATAAAGATAAACAACGGGGTTCATTGCTCGACTGGGAAAATGAACTGATGTTTAAAATCTTTTCGGGCAATGTTGGTTTTTATCATCCCTTATTTTCAAAATCAGAGTTTGGGCTATGGTTCATTCATAAAGCGGCATATGCTTTTTCTGGTTCAGATCAGGTTCAACTGATTATTGACCGAATTTATGAAGTGGATCAATTAACCCAGCAAACGATGCAGATGACGGAAAAAGATCAGCTGCAACAGTTGATTCAACAGATTCGTGAATTGAACCGTGAAATTCAGCATTTAGTCGATCAACTATTTCAAGTGGCTGAATATATTGAGTCTGGCAACGATTCTTTGACTCAACTTCTAAACCGCCGCTATCTCAGTACGATTATTTCACGTGAAATTACCTTTGCGCGGCAAAATGAAACGCCATTGTCTTTGCTCGCCTTTGACGCGGATTATTTTAAAATGATCAATGATAAGTTTGGTCATGCAGCAGGTGATCTCGCACTCAAATTTATTGCTGAAGCCTTGCAGCGTTATAGTCAAGGTAGCGATTATGCATTCCGTATCGGTGGTGAAGAGTTCTTATTACTCTTGGTCGATACTGGTGTAAACCGTGCGATGAAAATTGCAGAAAATATTCGCCAATATATTGAAAAGGGCTTGATCCGAACGGCACAAGGTCAGCAATTTAGTTTTACCGTAAGCATTGGTTGTGTGCAGTATGATGGCCATCCTGATTATCAGCGTTTCTTAGATGCCGCAGATCATGCGCTGTATGCGGCAAAAAATAATGGTCGAAACTGTATACAAGTCACAAAGCATTTGTCGTATATCTAATTTATCCTGAGAATAAAAAACTCCCATATGTGGGAGTTTTTTTATGGGTAAATATGTTTTATGGCGAGATGTGCCGTAATTTAAACTTCGACAACTACATAGTATTTTTTGACGGCTTCGACAACTTCAAACTTGCCCTGAAAAGATGGGGGAATAATGCCCGCATGGCCAGCGGAAACCTCGATATATCCACCTTGTTGATCATGAATACGTACTAAACCTTCAAGGATTGTAAAAAATTCTTGTTTATTGGGTGCAAAGACAATATTCCATGCGCCAATTTCACATTGCCAAATCCCGCAGTCCATATTGGGGTGTACATACAGGCTTGCAGTTTCACGTTTAGGATTGCCCTGAACCAAACGGTCTGGGCGAGGGAAGTCTATGCTGTGTTTGGCTTGCGCTAAACCCTGACCGGCAATATATACATCTGACATGATTCATCCTGAAAATAGTGCTTTGCTATCAAAGCAAACGATTTGCGATATTAAAACACAAATAAAAAAAGCCTCAAAAGTTTGAGGCTTTTTTAAAGACAGACGCTGAATGTTCTATTAATAGCTTTCAGGCACAGCACTTAAGAATTCACGGCGTTCTTCTTTATTGGTTTTAAAGTCACCGACAAAAGAAACGGTACGGGTTGTAGACTCTTGTTTACCTACACCACGCATCATCATACACATGTGAGCTGAATCAATCACCACAGCAACACCACGTGCACCAGTCACTTCAGCCACAGCTTCAGCGATCTGCTGAGTGAGGTTTTCCTGAATTTGTAGGCGACGGGCAAACATTTCTGTAATACGTGCGAATTTTGATAAACCTAAAACATTGCCTTCTGGGAGATAAGCAATATGTACACGACCATAAAAAGGTAATAAATGGTGCTCACACAAAGAATAGAATTCGATATTCTTAACTAAGACCATTTCACGGTTATCGGATGGGAAAACCGCATTGTTGGTCACTTCTTCAAGTGTCTGGCTATAACCAGAAGTAAGATATGAAAAAGCTTTAGCAGCACGCATAGGCGTATCTTTAAGACCTGGGCGATTCAGATCTTCACCAACGGCAGTTAGGATATTTGCGTAGGATTGCTGCATAGACATAAGACGTGTTCACTTACACTGAGAGATTGAACAAGGACGGCATTGTAGCAGAAAACTATTACAATGCCTTCTTTTGGAGTTAAATCCGATTATTGTTTAAACTGTGGGTTTTTTTCTGCACGTTTAAGCAGAACCAGTACAGCGCCTGTGCCGCCTTGTTTTTCTGGGGCGCTCACGAATGCCAATACATCACGATGTTGACGTAACCAACTATTTACATAAGTTTTTAAAATTGCTTCTGGACCTTTGCCATGCACAATTTTAATGACGTTTTGATTGTCATCTTTCGCCATTTGAATAATTTGCAGCACGGCAGAACGGGCTTCTTCAACAGTGCAACCGTGTAAGTCGACAGCTTCAAACCAACGTAGATTACCAGCTTTCAAATCTTCAAAAACTTTATGTTGTAAGGTTGCAATGCGATAGCTTAAAGCAGCTTGACTGGCAACAGGGTTGAGCATCGCTTGCGTATCAGAAAGTAATGCATCATCTGTTTCCATAGGACCAATTGCAGCAGCACGTTTAGCCAAGGTTTGCGCATCAGGTTTTTTACGACCCACTTTTTCCATTTTTGCAGTATTTCCTGCATTCATTTTTTGAACACCTTGCATTTGCTTTTGGAAAAGCGCTAAGTCTTCTTCCTGCTCTTGTTCAACAGTCTTTGGCGTTGGCTCAGGCTGTTTAGCAATCGTAGAGGAATGTGGATTCGTAATTTGCTTTTTAAAAGATTTCAGTAGGTTGTACTGATCTTTTGAAAGCGAAGAATCGTGTTTGCTCATAATGAAAAAACGGGAAATATACAAAAATTTAGAGCAATTATAGCCTTAAATGGCACTGATTTGAACTGGAAAGACTTTATATCAAGAAGATCTCTTAATTCATTACAAGTCCTATTTGGGCTTCAAAGTTGAATTAATTAATTTAATAACTTTTTTATTTTTATATTGTTCTGCAAGAGCTAATGCTGATTGTTCTTCATTAAATTTAGAAAGACACACGATTTCGGTTGAAGCGCCTTTTTCAAGTAAATAAGAAATTATCTGATATAGATTTAGGCGAATAGCTTTACCTAATGGGGAGCATCTAGTGAAATAATATGTTTGTGGTTCAACTTCATCTACTACAAGTTCATTTATTTTTCTCAGCTTCATTTTTTTGATGAAAGAAATATCTGTGTGCTCGATTGCCGCCATAATTAAGGTGGTATCATAAAATTCATTGTTTTCACCTAAATTTAAATATTCAAGATACAAATTTTTGGCTTTTTCATAATTATCAATATCATTTTTTTGTGTCAGGTTCTTTATCGCATTTTGGAAAAAATCATTCATATCATCAAAATCATTTATTGCTGCATGGAACATGAATAGATTTATTAAATATGGCTCATCAGCTAAATTCTTTTTCAATAAATGAGAATTATCTTTATAAAAAATCTGTTCAAAATGATTTAATTTTTCCATGGAAATAGGGTGAGATTTGATATTGATTGGTTTTGATAAAGAATTTTTATGTCCTTTAGAAATAGAAAAATAGGCTGAATTTTCAATATTCTTGTTTTTAGTATTGATTGAGAAATTAATGACTATTGGTAAGCCTTGATAACTAATGATTTCAATTTGATTCTTATTGAAAACATAATTTTTGCCCTTTAGCACGTTAGTATTTATATTTGGAAAAATTTGATTTAGGTCAATCTGCGCAGCAATGATGCCTTCGGGCATAGTGGAAATATTAAAGTAGAGGATATGATTTTGGTCAATATGATACGGTGAGCCAGTATACAGAGTTATATTTTTTGCCCAACTTATCTGGTGTATTGAAACCAAGATTAATGAAATGAATAGAAGAGTTGAAGAAATAATCGACTTCATTATTTTTAATTCTCAATTGAATAAAAATTATAAAAAGGATGTGTAATTTTTTAATATGGATGCAAAGGAGAAAAAGGGTGAGCGAACTCACCCTACATATTTCATTTATATTTTATCAGGCACACCAAACAGCTCCTTAAACGCCTGATCAGGACGTGGCTGCTTCATAAAACTTTCACCGACCAAGAAGGCATGAATATCATGTTCTTGCATCATCGCGACATCAGCAGGTGTTGCAATACCGCTTTCTGTCACCAGCAGGCGAGAAGGCTCGAGTAACTTTTTCAAACGTAATGATGTGTTGAGGTCAACATCAAAGGTTTTTAAATTACGATTATTGACGCCAAGTAGACAGTTGTCAGAAAGACGCATTGCACGCTCAAGTTCTTCTTCGTCATGTACTTCAACCAACACGTCGAGATTGTGCTCAAAAGCAGTTTTCGACATTTCTTCGAGTTGTTGATCAGACAAACAAGCCACGATTAATAAAATACAGTCCGCATGTAAAGCGCGTGCTTCAATTACGCCATAAGGATCAATTAAAAAATCTTTACGCAGCGCAGGTAAGTCACAGTTCTTACGTGCAATCTGAATGTTTTCATCGGCACCTTGGAAAAAATCCACATCGGTGAGAACAGACAAACATGCCGCACCAGCATCTTGATACTGCTGCGCAATTTCAGCAGGGTTAAAGTTTTCACGAATGATGCCTTTCGATGGTGATGCCTTTTTAATTTCAGCAATCACCCCCGGACGTTTAGAGCCGAGGTTTTGTGCAAAACCTCGAACGGGTGTAGCTGCTTGAGCTAGCTCTTCGACATCTTTATAGCTACGTTGTTTAAGACGGGCTGCAAATTCTTCTTTTTTACGGTCAACAATTTTACCTAAAATTGTATTGGCGATATCTACCATGATTTGAGTCCTAATCTTAAGCTTCGTATTCTTTTAAAGTTTTCGTAAATTCTGACAAAATGCCCATTTTCTCTAGAGCTTGACCGCCATAGATAATGTCATGTGCTAATGCAACACCTTGTTTATAGCTTTTGGTTAAGCCTGAAACATAAATGCCTGCGCCTGCATTTAGGGCAATCATATTCGCGGCTTTATCACCGAGTGCAGATTTGTTTTTACCTAAAGCATCTTTGATCAATTTTAGACTTTCAGCCGCGCTATCTACAGATAGACCCGTTAAGGTTTGCGACTCGATATCTACGGCTTCCGGCTGAATTTCCCATTCAGTGACTTCGCCATCTTTGAGTTCAGCAACATAAGTACTTGATGCAAGGCTAATTTCATCTAAACCGTCTTTTGAATGCACCACCAAGACATGTTCTGCACCGAGTTGTTTTAAAACTTCAGCCATAGGACGACATAATTCTGTAGAGAAAACACCAATCACAAAACGTTTTACGCCGGCCGGATTCGTAAGCGGGCCAAGTAGGTTGAAAATACTACGGAAGCCCAATTCTTTACGTGGACCAGCAGCATATTTCATGGCTTTATGATGATTAGGTGCAAAGAGGAAACCCACACCCATTTCACGAATACAGCGTTCAGTTTGCTGCATGCTTAGGTCAAGGTTAATTCCTGCTTGTTCTAAAAGATCAGAAGAGCCTGATTTTGATGAAACACCACGACCGCCATGTTTAGCAATGGTTGCACCTGCTGCTGCAATGACAAAACTAGACGCAGTAGAAACGTTAAATAAGTTTTGACCATCACCACCTGTACCAACGATATCCACCAAATGTGGCAGATCACTGACATCGATTTTGATCGCAAACTCACGCATTACACGTGCTGCGGCAGTGATTTCATCAATACTTTCACCTTTTTGGCGTAAGCCCATCATGAGTGCGCCAATTTGCGCATCGGTCGCTTCACCTTGCATGATGGTACGCATCACTTCTTCCATTTGAGGTTGAGTGAGTTCAATATTTTTAGTGATGTTATTTAAAGCTTGTTGAATATTCATAATATTTTTTGCACTCGATTAAGCGTAAATTTCTAAGAAGTTTTTAAAGATTTGATGGCCATGTTCACTAAGAATTGATTCAGGGTGAAACTGCACGCCTTCGACAGGCAATGTCTTATGTTTTACGCCCATGATTTCTTCCATCGTGCCATCTTCTTCATTGGTCCAGCAGGTCACTTCTAAACATTCAGGCAAAGTCGCTTGATCAATCACCAAAGAGTGATAACGCGTTGCTGAAAATGGCGAAGGGAGGTTGCTGAAAATGCCTTGATCGCTGTGATACATGTCAGATAAACGACCGTGCATCACTTTTTTAGCGCGAATAATATCGCCGCCAAAAGCTTGTCCTATGGCTTGGTGGCCTAAACACACACCGAGTAAAGGAATTTTTCCCGCAAAGTGTTGAATCGCAGGAATTGAAATACCTGCTTCACTTGGCGAACAAGGGCCAGGACCAATGACTAAATACTTCGGTTGCCATCGCTCGATATCTTCCAATGTCACGGCATCGTTACGTACAACTTTTACTTCTTGATTTAACTCGCCAAAATATTGGACGATGTTGTAGGTAAAAGAGTCATAATTGTCGATCATCAAAAGCATGAGCGTATTAACCTTTGAAATTTATGCACTTAACTGTGCTTAGAATAGTCCGAAATGATTCTAAATAGTTGTATATTGACCCAAATATCGTGTGGATATTTTAAATAGAAAAATAGTGAAATATTTAGAATGCAGCCAATCATAGCAAATATTATTCAATTTCTGCTGAACAATTTCGCCAAAGTTCATCGCAACTGAAATCATTTCAGCAAATTATCGACTTATAAATTTAGGATTTAAGTTGAACAAAGCAATAGGCTGAATTTAAGTGTTTAAAATGTGTTCAATTGATATTTTAAAAAGATCTGCTTACTGTCGTTAAAAATTGCAATTCAGGCTCTAGCTGGAAAAATATGAACCGTTTTGAAGCAAAATCACCAAAATGGAGCACAATTAATGCAAAGGTAGATTGATCAAAATTAAAACAAAATGGTTAAATCTACTTCAAAAAAAGAGTGCTTTAAGGGCTCAAAAAACCTAAATATCGATCATGAATATAGTTATCACGCTGGTATTTTTCCATCTAGAACTAGCTAAACCATTAGTTTCTATCGTATTTAAATTCGACCTTAAAGCTTTGATAAAATCTCAATGATTTTATCGTTGAAAGCGATTAATCATTTTGGTGCATACTAGTGCAAAACTAAGTTGCACTATTTTGATACACCTGCGAGAAGTTTTTAAACAAAAGTGATGAAGAGTGGCTGAATATGGTGCATTTACTGTTACACACAGTATAATAGTCGAAAAGCAAGGAGTTAAAATCTTCTATTCTGATAAGGAATTCAATATTTTAGCTTGGCTTTTAAAAGTTGGTACGGTAATTGCTTAATAACTACCAACTACTAACACGCACTTCAGTGTGCACAAAAAAATCATCGGAGCAAAATGAGCATGGCGAACAAGGTCCTTCAACTCATCCAAGAAAGTGGCGCAAAATGGGTCGATTTTCGCTTTACTGATACTAAGGGTAAAGAACAACACGTAACTTACCCAGCAGATTCAATCGACGAAGATACGTTTGAAGATGGCAAAATGTTTGATGGTTCTTCAATTGCTGGTTGGAAAGGCATTGAAGCATCTGACATGATCTTACGTCCAGATGCAGAAACTTGTTTTATCGACCCGTTCTTTGCAGAAGCTACAGTTGTTGTGACTTGTGATGTTATCGAACCTTCAACTGGTCAAGGTTATGAACGTGACCCACGCTCTATTGCTCGCCGTGCGGAAGAATACCTAAAATCAACTGGTATCGGTGATACAGCTTTCTTTGGTCCAGAACCAGAATTCTTTGTTTTTGACGAAGTAAAATGGGACATCGATATGTCTGGCGCGCGCCACACATTAATCGCTGAAGAAGCTGCTTGGTCTACTGGTAAAGATTATGAAGCGGGTAACTCTGGTCACCGTCCACGTGTGAAAGGTGGTTACTTCCCAGTCCCTCCTGTTGATTCTTCACAAGATATGCGTGCAGATATGTGTGCAAAAATCGAAGATATCATGGGCCCAGGTCGTGTAGAAGTACATCACCACGAAGTTGCATCTTGCCAGCTTGAAATCGGTGTAAGCTTCAACACTATGGTTCGCAAAGCGGACGAAGTTCAACAGTTCAAATATGCTGTTTGGAACGTTGCTCACCAATATGCTAAAACTGCTACATTTATGCCTAAACCAATGGTTGGCGATAACGGTTCTGGTATGCACGTTCACATGTCGATCTCTAAAGATGGCAAGAACTTGTTTGCTGGTGATGAATACGCTGGTCTTTCAGAAATGGCGTTGTACTTCATTGGTGGTGTGATCAAACACGCTCGTTCATTGAACGCAATCACAAACCCATCAACTAACTCGTACAAACGTTTAGTTCCACATTTCGAAGCACCGATTATGCTTGCTTACTCAGCACGTAACCGTTCAGCTTCTATCCGTATTCCTTACGTTTCTAGCCCTAAAGGCAAACGTATCGAAGCACGTTTCCCAGATCCAATGATGAACCCGTACTTAGGTTTCGCTGCACTTCTTATGGCTGGTCTTGATGGTATTCAAAACAAGATCCACCCAGGTGAAGCTGCTGACAAGAACTTGTACGACCTTCCTCCTGAAGAAGAAGCTAAAATCCCTACAGTGGCTCATAGCCTAGATATGGCGCTTGAAGCGCTTGCTGCGGATCATGATTACCTTCTTAAAGGTGGTGTGTTCACTAAAGAAATGCTTGATGCCTACATCGAACTTAAAACTGAAGAAGTTCGTCGTCTTAACACGACTACTCACCCAGTTGAATTCGACATGTACTACAGCTTGTAATTCTGTACAGAATTTCACTGTAAAAAGACCCGCCTTGTGCGGGTTTTTTTATGGGATGGGTTAAGATAAAGCAAAGAGTTGAATGAATATCTAAACATGGCAAAACCACGTAAAAAACATACCGGTTTTTTTCCTTGGATTGATCCATCGGATCAGGCAAAGGGATTTAAACTCAACTTTTCAGAAGTGACTTATTTGGAAGTGGGACGGACAGTTGAAGGTTATAAGCAGGCTCAATTTGTCGAACTGAAAAACCCAGAGTTGGCATTGGAGTTTGATTACCCTGAAAGTTTTTATATTACGACCGAAGGGCTGGTGCTGATTAAAACGCCGCAAGGCAAGTTTGAAGCCATTGCCAAGACAGATAACTTTTAATTCAACACGATAATATTGAACTGAAAAAATGACCTACAACGTTGCAGGTCATTTTTTATTGAATATCTAGAAATTTGCCAAACGTCATTTCAAACCATGCTGTTTTAAATTGTCGCCTTCATAAGGCGCATCTTCGGCGGGGTAGCGCAGCTGTGTAATTCCTTGAGTTTTGGCAATCGACCAAATCACACTTTCACCCGCAGGAATGTTTTGACTGCGCTGCGCATATAAGGGGTCTTGTAGGGCGTTTGCTGCTGAAATAAAAGTCCAGCCATGTTGCTGAAATGCGGTAATGACATCCTTTAAAAATGCAGCATTAATGGCATTTACATGTAAAAGTAAAACATGTTGTGGCGAACGATTTATGGTGAGCTGTGCAAGTTGGTCATAATAATCCGCTCGGTGAAGCAGGTGAGCAATATAAGCTTGTTTTAGTCGGTCTAATTTGTCCTGATCTTGCTGTTTGGCATTGTCGAGATATTTTCGGTTATAAAACCAGTCACTGGCATCAATACTCACACCGCCAATGCGGTATTGATGTTGCTCTAACCACTGATAGACAGCATCACGTTTTTCAGCGCTATTTCCTTCCTTTAAAAATGGATAACGGTAGATACGTATGTAATTCGGCAGTGTTTTTAATACGGTATCTGCCTGTTCAATGCTATGCAGATAATCGTGTACAGTGACATTTTCTTTATTTAGATTTTGGTGTGCTGCGCTGTGATTGCCAATCAGATGGCCGGATTGTCCCCACGCTTGAATCAGTTGTTTACCTTGATAATCGCCAATTTTAATCAGGCTAGGGAAGACAATAGTTTTGATTTGTTGATCATGCAGATGTTTTAAAATTTGGGCATTGATTTGTTCCGCTTGTGCGTTAAACGCTGGATTTAATCCATCATCAAAACTGAGCGCAATAGATTTTGCTTGAGCCGTGATATTGGCACAAAGTAAAACGAAAAAAATAAAAACATATAGCGGCTTATATGGAAACATTATGCTTGTGTAATTTAGTGGTTATCCACGACATCATACTGTGTATGTGAGGTTTGTGTTGATTACATATGTAATGAACTGCTTAAGCTGTTTTGGTTTTGCTCATTTTACTGAAAACAAGCTATTGGTCATGAAAAACGATGTTGAGTTGGTTACACTAAGGATTCGCTATACTCAGCAAATGCTTATAAGGGAAATGAAATATGCAGCGTCAAGCATGCGAAATGCGGGATAAAAGAATGTCTCCTGAATTAAGAACATGGTTGTATGCTTCGGGTTCATTAACCCAACAATTAACAGATTTTGCCCAAGGTGTATTTAAAGTTGAGCCGAGTATTGAGCAATTTCAACGTATGACGCTTCAAGATGCACGGTGGCTACAAATGCCAATACAGCACACAGCTTGGGTACGTGAAAGTTATTTATATGGCTGTGAAGCTGAGCCGTGGGTCAAGGCAAAAAGTATATTTCCAATCCTTAGCATACAAGGACGTGCGCGGATTTTTCAGCATATTGGTAAAAAACCGATCGGACATTTTTTATTTCAGCGTACCAATCCGAAGTGTGAGCGGCGTGTACTGTGGCTAGACGATGGTTGGACACGTCAGAGCTGTTATACTTGGCATGGTTGTAAATTTATAGTTCAGGAAACTTTTTTAGCGAGTTTTGAGCAATATTTGCAGAAATAACATTACCAGATGAAGGACAATCATGGCCGTGGTGCAACAGATTACTTGGCAGCAGCGTTTAGAAGCTTATTACTATTTATGTCGCTTCGATAAGCCAATTGGCACGGAACTGGTTTTTTGGCCAACCATGTGGGCACTGTGGATTGCCAATCAAGGAACACCGCAATTCAGTATTTTGATTCCCATGATTTTGGGCACGATATTTATGCGTGCAGCAGGTTGTGCGATTAATGACTTTGCTGACCGTAAAGTCGATGGTGCTGTGGAAAGAACCAAACATCGTCCTTTAGCCACTGGAGTGATTAGTGCTAAAGAAGCCATATATGTGTTCTTGATCTTGGTGCTTGCTAGCGCATGTATGTTGTTCTTTTTACCGATAGAAACTTTTTATTGGTCCTTTGGTGCATTGTTTTTAGCGTTCATTTATCCCTTTATGAAACGCTACACGCATCTGCCACAAGTATTTTTAGGCGCGGCATTTTCATGGTCGATTCCTATGGCTTACACCGCAGTAGGGCAAACACCTGATTTAACGTGTTGGTTATTGTACTTTGGTAATTTGGCGTGGACCGTTGCGTATGATACACAATATGCCATTACTGACCGTGAATATGATTTGAAAATTGGCGTGAAATCGACTGCGATTTTATTTGGTAAATACGATATTGAAATTATTTCATTATTGCAGGTGCTTAGTATTGTACTAATTGGTTCTGCACTGTATTTAGAAGATCTCTTGATGCCATTCGGTTTGGTCGCGTTGTTGGCTGTGGCTGCCGATTTTATTTACCAGTGGACTAAAACCAAAGGCCGTGATCCGCAGTTATGTTTTTGGGCGTTTCGCCATAACCGTTGGGTAGGGCTTATGATTTTTATTGGAATTTTTATGGCATTGGTTCTTTAATGTCATTGATCTGAAAATGTTTAAAATGAACTAAAGCATCCTATTCGGGTGCTTTTTTTTATGCATTAATAAAAAGGCATGTAGTTTCATGCTTAAAGAATAATGATTAAAAAGGATATTTTATGAAACGTTCAAAAATAGCATTAGCTCTGACAGTTGCAGTTTCTATGCTGTCTTTAACCGCGTGTAATGACGATGATAATGACTCATCATCTTCGAATCAAAAATCAACATTTGTGTCTGAAGCAAATTATGCTTTAGATACTGTAGACAATACATCGTCCATTAAAGTCATGACGTATAACATGACCAATGTGCAGGGGAAAGCAGCAACAGCAACAGCCTTAGTATTATTTCCAAAAGCTACACAACCTAAAGATGGGTATCGTGTTGTGGTATGGGAGCATGGAACAGTCGGGGCTGGAGATGAATGTGCGCCAAGTAAAAATCTAATTCATCCACGTTTTAAAATTCTAGCTAATACGCTTATGGCGGCAGGTTATGTAATTGTGGCACCAGACTATGAAGGTTTAGGTACGAAGGGGGGGCATCCATACCTCAATTTATCGAGTGCGGCAAATTCGGCACTTACTGCGGTTAAAGCGGCAAAAGAACATTATGGTAAGCAACTCAATGGTCAGTGGATGTCGATCGGTCAATCGCAAGGTGGTCATGCATCCTTAGGGACGGCGGAATTTGCAAATACGGATGCAAACTATAAAGGGGCAGTGGCAGCCGCACCTGCATCGAGTTTGGGGACGATTATTAAGATCTATCTTGATCCTGCTTTAAATCTGGATGACAACGGCGTGAGTAAGGGCGTCAATATCTTAGATGAACAATTGCTTCAAATTCGTTACGCGCTTGCAAATAACATAATCAATGCACAGCAAGCAGATGCGTTAATGGGGCAACTTGCAGATGGCTATGCTGAGCTTTTGGCATATGCTGCATTGACCAGTTCGGGTATTAAAGCCTATGAGCCAAATTATGATTTAAAAAATATCTTTACTGCAGATGCTGGTGTTATTGCAGAAAAAGCCTATGGACGTACAGGGGATGATGGTGCATGTTTAAGTTATGCCGATCCAAATGGCGCAAATGGTTTGCAAGAACAGTTTAAAGCAGCTGTGATTGAATTCTTAAAAGATCCAACGCATATGGTTTCACAGTACGGAATTGATTTGAATAAAATCGATACCGATCCCGTTGTTCAGAAATTTTTAAATGATAATCAGCCAGCGACGAATGCAACTGCTGCCAAAGTAATTAAAGCCCCTGTTTATATTATTCAAGGTGAAGAAGATAAAGCTGTATTACCTCCTGTGACTCAAGCTTTATTTGAAAATATGAAATTGCAAGCGGTGAAATACTTCCCACAGGCAAAATATGAGGATGGATATTTATTGGATATTGTGCCAAAAGCAAGTCATACACAGGCGATTATCTGTAGAAATGCGCAAGCGGTCGAATTTATTCAAGCTAAAATGTCCGCAGGTACAGGTATTGATTTAACCAATGAGCAAAAAGATGCAAGCCAAAGTCCACATTGTAAGGGGGTAGCTGCTTCAAGCTAAGCTTTTTCAATAATAAAAAAAGGAGCATGTCTCCTTTTTTTTGCATATTGGATTATTAATCATTCAATCCTTAAAAATGAGGGGCACAGTTAGTTCGAGCAAAGAATGTTATGAAGACTTGAGCGAATTTTGTTTTTTGCTATATTGTGCGTCGAATTATTTATGTAAATGAAAGAATCGTTATGTCTGAAGTAAAGCCAAAACCCAATACCAAAAAGATGATCATTTTGATGGCACTTGGGCTATTGATTCCTATATTTTTGGTCAGTATGGCTTTTCTTGTAGTCAATAGTGATGCCAAAAACCAAGAAAAATATAAGCAACAACAAGCTGAAATGATTGAGCGCATTAAAGCAAAAGAAGCACAAGATGAGGCTTTGGCTGCTGAGGCTGACCAAGCAGTATCGGAAGTGCTGGCTGCTCAAGAGTCAAATGCTCAGTAAAATTCTGCTTACATTATGGATGTGAATGCAATGCGCATTCACCCAATGTTTGATTGTACTTTACGTATTTAACAACTATTTATTTACATCATGCCTGAGCGTGTGAACTGTTGGAATGTTGGTATAGCGGATTACACGGTAGCCAGCTTCTTCAAGCATTGCATCACGTTCAGCATCTTCTTGCTCTTTGCCTATATGATCGGTCATCCAGTTCGATAATTACAAGCACATCGTAAGTTTGGTCAAGTATGACAAAATCAGTGACTTTTCGATTAAATCTATTTCTGATTTTGTAATTTTGAGTGGTGATCAGTGCGCTAAACGCCACTTGTGCTAAAATGTGGTAGTACGGAAATGCTTCATTTAAACGATGAAACATCTTACTTTCAAAGGCAGTGATTACACGACGTGGGAAAAACTTTTGTTTGCTTCTAAACAGTCTCGGAAAGACTAAGCAGACAAGGGCAAAAGTTGCCAAGCAACCAATAATAAAAAATATGAACTGACTTAGATCTGGCACGGAATAAACTACATATATGAAAAAAGCCCACGTCATGATGCGTGGGCTTTTTAGAATTTGGCTCTCCAACCTGGGCTCGAACCAGGGACCTGCGGATTAACAGTCCGTCGCTCTACCGACTGAGCTATTGGAGAATCTGCACGCATTCTATGGGGCAAATGCAGTGAGGTCAAGTCAGAATTGCAAAAAATAAGGAAATTTAGGCTGAATGTATTAAATATAAACACCTTTAATATAAAGCGTTTTTAAAACTTAAGCTCTGACTATTCTTTCTAATGTGGTCGGAGAGCTAAGTGAATAGCTTAGGTCATAGAGCAAGTTATACTTATCTTAAAACAAAAGTCAGAGCATAAAAAAAGCCCACGACATAATGCGTGGGCTTTTAGAATTTGGCTCTCCAACCTGGGCTCGAACCAGGGACCTGCGGATTAACAGTCCGTCGCTCTACCGACTGAGCTATTGGAGAATCTGAAGTGGATTCTAAAGATGTATGGGAGGGTGGTCAAGCCTGATTTAAATAAAATACTTAAAAATCAAATTAAGTGTTTTAAAAATAGCCGAATCAGACAACTTGGTACATATACGGATACTTTTTAGGATAGCAAAAACAAAAAAGTAGGTATGCTTTGTTAAATAGTTGGCGATAAAAAACCCACTTCGCAATGAGTGGGCTTTTTAGAATCTGGCTCTTCCACCTGGGCTCGAACCAGGGACCTGCGGATTAACAGTCCGTCGCTCTACCGACTGAGCTATGGAAGAATAGATGGCTCTCCAACCTGGGCTCGAACCAGGGACCTGCGGATTAACAGTCCGTCGCTCTACCGACTGAGCTATTGGAGAATCTGATGCGCATTTTAGGGATGAATTTTAAAGTGGTCAAGCAGATTTGATGAAATGACCATTTGAATGTTTTTTTATTGTTCAAGTCTAGAAATTTTTTCTTAAATAGCGGTTATTTTTGAAGTTTTTTATATCATCTAGGTTGCTGATTTGCTTTATCGTCAAATTTTGTAGATTTAAATTTTTAAGCGTAGTTATACGTTTCTCTTGATCTAAAGGAATTATAATTTGGAATAATAAATATATTTCTAAAATTTGATGGTTTGCGAAGGTGTCTAAATGAAATTTAGAAAAAGACATAACAGGTTTAATGGTGTTTTGGAGTAGATTAAAAAGATTTTGATTGTGTTTGAATACAATCCTTAATAAATATTCATTACCGACAGGTAATAGTTTATAGTGACTTTTTGTGTTGTTAATGGATATGCTTTCTATTTGATCATAGTTAAACTGAATTTTCATTATATAAAGTTGAATTATACAATGACTTTCGAAAAATCTAATTTGTGGCAGTCCATTTTTGATGATAAGTAAAATTAAGACGAATTCCATAATTGATAATCCAGTCAATATTAGTGCTGAATTAAAGCTATATTTAATAGATTCTTGAACATAAGAGTAACTCACATACTGGATTATAGTGATAAAGATAAACATCACTAATATTTTGGTATATTTTGCTTTTAAGATTAGTAATGGTTCTTGATTCATTCTTTTGTATAGTATTGATTGTTGTGGCAGTATGATATTTAAAGCATAAAAAATCACCCTAAAAGGGTGATTTTTTTGACTTTAAAATAAGGTTTCAAACTTATTTTTCAACGCCAGCAGCTTGACCTGCATATTTAGCGTTTGCGTAGTCCCAGTTCACTAGGCTTTCTAGGAAAGTAGAGATGTACTTAGGACGAGCGTTACGGAAATCGATGTAGTAAGCATGTTCCCAAACGTCGATAGTCAACACAGCCACTTTACCGTGAGCAAGCGGAGTGTCAGCATTTGAAGTTTTAAGGATAGAAAGGTTGCCGTTTACTTCGTCAGCAACTAACCAAGCCCAACCTGAACCGAACTGAGTTGCAGCAGCATTTGCAAATTCTTCAGCGAATTTTTCGTAAGAACCGAAAGCTTCGTCGATTTTAGCTGCTAAAGCGCCAGTAGCTTTACCGCCACCGTTTTTAGCCATACAGTTCCAGTAGAACGTGTGGTTCCATACTTGAGCTGCATTGTTGAAGATACCAGCTTTAGAAGCATCGCCTTTAACAGCAGTGATGATTTCTTCTAAAGTTTTGCCAGCAAGGTCAGTACCTTCAATTGCTTTGTTTAGGTTAACCACATAAGTATTGTGGTGTTTGTCGTGATGGTATTCTAAAGTTTCTTTGCTGATGTGCGGAGCAAGATCTTCGTAACCGTAAGGTAACGCTGGTAAAGTAATCGTTGTCATGTTTTCAATTCCTTGCATTTTGCTGGGTTTTGACATTAAGTGCCGTTATTGTAATAGATTCTTGCAGTAAAATGCGCATTGCTTATAAATAACAATACAGAATAAAGCCTGAAAATATACGTATAAGGACTGAGCCAAAGACCAAGACGATTTAAATTAAATCGGGTTATTTAATTCGAAATAACTATACTCAATATTGAACTGTTCTGAAATAGCTTTCGCGAGTCGTTGTACACCATAACGCTCGGTTGCATGATGTCCACATGCATAATAATGCACGTTTAATTCTTCAGCCTCGTAAAAAGTACGTTCACTCACTTCACCTGAAATGTACGCATCACAATCTAATGCAGCCGCTTTGCCAATAAATTCCTGTGCGCCGCCCGTACAAAAACCAATTTTTTGAATAGATGGTTTATCTGCAGGCAGGTGAATGGCATCAAATCCTAATTTTTCAGAAACGAAGTCTTTAAACGCTGCTGGAGTCATGGCTTGTTTTAAATAGCCAACATTGCCAATAGGATTGCGTTCAGTAGGATCTAAAGCTTCAATATTTTCTAATTCAAGCAAATCAGCTATCGCTGCATTATTACCTAAAGTAGGGTGACTATCTAAAGGTAAGTGATAACCAACGAGTGAAATATCGTTTTTGATCAGGCTTTTGATGCGTTTGCCGCGCATACCTGTGATTGGGTAAGCTTCACCTTTCCAAAAATAACCATGATGTACCAATAATAAATCAGCATTTGCTGCTATCGCTGCCTCAATTGCTGTTTGTGATGCGGTAACTGCACATAAAATTTTATGCACTTCTGCTGAGCCTTCAATTTGCAAACCATTGGGAGCATAGTCCTTAAATTCATGTGCGTTGAGTGTGCTGTCACACCATTGAATAATTTCACTTAACTGAGCCATATACTGTCCAAAATATCAAAGAGATGTATCAAAATTCATTATTGTTTAAATTGTAACTAAAGAATCACAAATCTCTGTGTTTATTTATAAATTTGTTGAAAATATTACATTAGAATACGATATAAATTATTTAGCCATCAATGAATTATAAAATTTAGAGGATATAAACGTGCGCCGGAACTTTACATGGTTACCTTGGGTGCTGCTGATTATCGTAATTTTGGGCTTTTTGGGCTGGCAGCAGCTGCAGAAGCCAAAAGCGCCTGTAACGCCTGATGGGGTGAAATTACCTGCAGAAAAAATTGAACCTTTAGTTAATACATCCCGTACAGGCGGTGTCGTCTCTTACAATGCAGCGGTTAAAGTCGCAGCACCTGCTGTGGTCAATATTTTTACAACACAAAAAGTCAAACAACTGGATCATCCTTTATTAAATGATCCAGCATTCCGTGAATTTTTCGGCAATCAAATTCCGGATCAGCTTAAACAAGAACCGAATGAAAACAGCTTGGGTTCTGGGGTGATCGTTCGATCTGATGGTTATATTCTAACCAATAACCACGTGATCGCACAGGCCGATCAGATCGTTGTGGCTTTACATGATGGTCGTCGTGCTGAAGCGAAAGTTGTGGGTACAGACCCAGATACAGACCTAGCTGTGATTAAGATTGAAATGAGTCAATTACCGGTTTTGCCATTTAAGCTAAGTGGCAATGAAGTCGGTGATGTCGTCCTAGCGATTGGTAACCCTTTTGGCGTGGGTCAGACGGTTACGCAAGGGATTATCTCAGCTACAGGTCGTTCAGATTTGGGAATCAACACTTACGAAGACTTTATTCAAACAGATGCGGCGATCAACCCCGGCAACTCTGGTGGTGCTTTAATTGATGTTGCAGGGAACTTAATTGGTGTAAATACCGCGATCTTCTCGCAGTCCGGCGGTTCTTTGGGGATTGGTTTTGCCATTCCTGCAAAAGTGTGCCAACAAGTGCTGAACGCTATTTTAAAAGATGGGCGAGTGGTACGTGGTTGGTTAGGTATTAGTTTACTTCCAATTAAACAAGAAAATATTTTAGATCCACGGGTGAATGGCGTGATTGTCGCAGATGTCATTCGCAATGGACCTGCAGCACAAGCAGGTTTAAAACGTGGTGATAAAATCATGAAAGTGAATAATGAGCTGATTACCTCGACCTCACATTTAATCAATTACGTTGCACAACAAGCGCCATTGAGCACTATGCAAATTGACATTGAGCGAGACGGAAAGGCGATGACATTACCTGTACAAGTGGGAGAGCGTAAACCGCAAACTCAAAACAGTGACTCGCAATATATTCCATTACCCCGCTAGCATAGAAAATCCCTCTTCATGAGGGATTTCTTTTGAGTACCTTTTTTTGTATATCGCTTTGAAGAGCATCGTTTGCGCCAAACAATGCGCTTTGTAATTGAAATATCAATTACAAAAATGCATTGAACACTTTGCTGAATTTGGCTTAATTTATAAGCAATAATAATCAGATAAGCGTATAAGAATATGAGCTTTTTACCCGCAGAATATGCCAAAGTTTTATCCAGTCAAGCCAATTTAGATATCGCCTTATATAAGACACGTTTGGCTTTGCTGATTGAGGAAAATGCCAAACAGGGGAATACCGCCGTATTTACGGTTTTACCCAAGCATTTAGCTTTAGAAGAGATTCGAAGTTTATCTGCTGAGCTTACAGAATTGGGATATCAAGTTCGATTTGAAGTGAATGAATTCTTTTATAATTTTAATGTGTACTGGATTTGATTCGGGATTCACTATATTTAAGGTCGTAAGTTAAAAACAAGATGAAACCCTTTAGAAAACCACGATAATCGCAGTTTTCTAAAGCTGTTTTATAACGTAGCGACTTATTCAGATTTTTGATAGTCGTTAATGACTTCAAGCGCCGCACGAAAGGCTTCTTGAGTCGCTGGTGCACCACAATATGGCAAACTATGAAGTAATACTTCCTGAATTTCTTCTACAGTCGCCCCATTATTTAAAGCACCTCGGACATGACCCTTGAGTTCTGTTGGACTTTTTTGTGCAGTTAAAAATGCAATGGTAATCAGTGAGCGATATTTACGGGGTAAAACGCCTTCACGCTGCCAAGTTGAACCCCATGCATGCTCATTAATCCAATCTTGCAAAGGTTGAGTAAATGGCACGGTATTGTCTTGCGCACGTTTAACGAAACTTTCACCCATAACTTCAGTACGAACTTTTAAGCCATTTTCATAATCTTGTTGTGACATGTAGCAAACCCTCTGTGATGTAATTTTGCAGTACAGCCTATACCTTTGACTCTGCGATACCATTGGCTGATGGTCGTATAAAAAAGCCATCCCATTGTTTAACAGTGGAATGGCTTTTATTTTGAGAAAAATAAAGCTTAAAAGCGATGCAGAAGCTGATTAATAACGCAGGAAGGCTTCTGGTTCATCATCGGTGTGTTGTTGCTTTTTCACTTCTGGTGAAACGGTTAAATGTGGATTGGATAGCTCAAGTTCGTGGATGAGTTGCATATCGAAAACATCTGTGAGCATACTGTCATAGCGTTGAATGTTGTAAGTGCTGAGCTGTTCAGCTTCGGAGGCAGTAATGACTTTTTGTGCAATGGCATCGGCTATATGTGCTTCAAAAGTTAAACCTTTAAATTGGCCTTTAGATTCAGCTTTTTTAAATTGGTTCCACAGCGGTTCAATTTTCAACAATTGTAAAAAGGCATTTTCCATACGACCAGAAACTTCATCTGCTGCAGTGCTGTAATACACGTGCTTTTTCAGTTCTTGGCGGAAAGTATTATCTAGCATCATTTGAGTGGCAACTTCACGTTTTAAACGGTCTGTCGGTTTAGCAACAACTCGTCCAAACGGAAAGCAGATGATTTTTACTACACTTGCCGCTAGTCGCATTGGGAAGTTATCAAATAAGCCATGGAAAGCTTCTTCAACATTGTACAAAGCTTTATCTAATGCAAGTTGAGCATGTAATTGTTCAGCTTCGCTTCTTTGACCTTGTTCATAATATTTAAGAATAGCCGTCGCGATAAATAAATAAGAGTGAATGTCTGCAAGTCGGCCAGAGAGCATTTCTTTACGTTTAATATCGCCGGCTAAAAGGCCAAGACACATATCTGCAGTCAGCGCGAAATCAGCACTGAATCGATTAATTTTTTTATAGTAGGGGCGGCTAAATTCATCTGCTGAAGCTGGTGAGTCTGATGGGCCACCTGTGAACGCATAAGCAAAGGCACGTGCAGTTCGGTTAAAGGTATAGCCTAAGTGCTTAAAGAGCATTTCATTGAATGTATTGAGTGCAGTGTTTTTATCTTCGGCTTGAAGTAATTGTAGCTCCTCAAATAAATATGGATGGCACCGCATTGAGCCTTGTCCAAAAATCATCAGAGAGCGACTTAGAATATTGGCACCTTCGACAGTAATTGACACAGGAATGGCCTGATAATTCAAAGCTAAAAAATTACGAGGTCCCATTTGCACGGCACGTCCACCGACGATGTCCATGCCGTGATTCACCACTTTACGCATGGTTTCAGTGGCATAGTATTTGGCCATTGCAGTCATCACAGCAGGTTTGCCACCTTGATTCAAACCACATGTCACCAAATAGCGGAAAGCTTCAAGCATATAAGCATCTGATGCGATATCACTCGAAGCTTCTTGTACACCTTCAAAATTACCTACAGAAATTTTAAACTGCTGACGAACTTTGGCAAATGCACCAACATTTAAATATGCCATTTCTCCGGCTGCCGTTGACAATGCAGGGAGTGAAATACCACGACCGACCGCTAAACATTCCATCAGCATACGCCAGCCTTTGCCGGCATTTTCAATCCCACCAATGATCCAGTCTAAGGGAATAAAGACATCTTTACCTTCAACTGTCCCATTCATAAATGGTGAGCCTGGATTATGACGTGGACCTGTAACGACACCGTCATGACTCGCCGGTAGCAGCGCGCAGGTGATGCCATATTCCGTTTTATTTTTATCTCCCAATAAGCCATCTGGATCGTATAACTTAAATGCCAGACCAATGACAGTGGCAATCGGTGCAAGGGTAATCCAGCGTTTAGAGAAATTCATGTTTAAGCCGAGCACTTGTTGTCCCTCAAAGGTGCCATAACAGACGACCCCTGTATCTGGAATAGCGCCTGCATCCGAACCGGCTTCAGGACTGGTGAGTCCAAAACATGGAATTTCTTCACCTTTGGCAAGGCCTGGGAGATATCGGTCTTTTTGTGCTTCAGTACCATAGTGTAGAAGCAATTCCCCGGGTCCAAGCGAGTTGGGCACCATACAACTGACTGCGGCAGTCAGTGATCGGGATGCAATTTTGCTCATGACACGGCTTTGTGCAAATGAACTAAATTCACGGCCCCCGTAAGATTTTGGAATCACCAGTCCTAAGAAACCATTATCTTTAATAAATTGCCAAGCCTCTGGTGGGAGGTCTTTGTGTTTATGGTGAATATCCCATTCGTTGAGCATGGCACAAAGTTGTTCGACTTCATTATCAATGAAGGATTGTTCTTCAGCGCTGAGCTGAGGGTAGGGATAAGCCTCAAATTTTTTCCAATCAGGCGCGCCCATAAATAGCTCTTTTTCCCACCAACTTGTTCCTGCATCTAACGCTTCACGTTCCGTAATACTCATACTCGGCATCGCATTTGCTAAGGTTTTATAGGCAGGTTTGGTGAGCAGATTGAGCCGCAGTGGGTCAATCAACACAATTAAACTTAAAGCAATAAGCGGGATGCCAAGTATTAATGACCATGGGGTTAAAAAGGCGAGTGCAATTGAAACAAATATCAGTGTTATTGCACCTACAGCTCGTGAAAGTTCAAAGAAAAAAACGGCCCAAAGAGCAAAAATAAAGAGTACTGCACTGAGTATAAATAGCATTTGTTATGGCTCCAGTGACAAGGGCCAGAGCGTTATGCGTTTAAAACAGCCTACATGCGTTTAAAAATGATCTCATCTTTTGTCTTTCTGATTTTAAAGTGCATGAGACTGTCAAAATGGCATCACTCGGCTGGTGAGTGTGATTGGACAATTGCGCGAATATCATGAAAGCGCAAATAAAGTGTTTTCAATAGATTGATTAATAAATAATCACAATACAATCCCTATCGGGCAAAGAAATGTCACATTACGTAAACTTGTATGATTCGATATGTTGGATACCGTTTAAAGGAACGCACTATTTTCGAAAGATCTTATATTTGTTAACGAATTGGGCTGAGTGTGAAAGCCACAAAAAAGCCCTCAATCAATGAGGGCTTTAATTTGCGATGTTTTAAATCTTAGAGTGATTAAGCTTCAATCGTTTGAACTGCAATTTTCTTTGCAGGATCAGTTTTACGACGTACCGCAGGTACTGGCTCACCATAGTATTGACGGTCAGCAAAGTAGCTTGAACGAACCATTGGTGCAGCCCAAATGTTTTTGAAACCAAGCTTTTGACCATGTGCTGTGTAACGATCAAACTCTTCAGGTGTAACGAAACGATCGATCGGTGCATGTTCTTTAGAGGGCTGTAAGTACTGACCAATGGTGACATAGTCAACATCATGTGCTTTTAAGTCGTCTAATAACGCGATCACTTCTTCTTCAGTTTCACCAATACCGACCATCAAACCACATTTAGTTGGTACATCTGGGCAGTATTCTTTAAACATTTTTAATAAGTTTAGAGAGTGTTGGTAGTCAGAACCTGGACGCATTGCTTTATACAAACGTGGCACAGTTTCAATGTTGTGGTTAAACACATCAGGAGGGCACTCCGTCATGATACGAAGGGCAACATCCATACGACCACGGAAGTCAGGAACTAGAATTTCCAAAAGTGTTTTTGGGCTCAAGTTTCGAGCTTCTTTAATACAGTCAACAAAGTGCTGTGCGCCGCCATCAACTAGGTCATCACGGTCGACCGACGTAATTACGGCATATTTCAAACCTAGATTGGCAATGGTTTCTGCCATGTGACGTGGTTCATCTGGGTCAAGAGCATTGGGACGACCATGCGCAACGTCGCAGAATGGGCAACGACGAGTACAGATATCGCCCATAATCATAAAGGTTGCAGTACCGCCACCGAAACATTCAGGTAAGTTCGGGCAAGCCGCTTCTTCACACACGGTATGTAATTTTTGTGCGCGTAAAGTTGTTTTAATACGTTGAACTTCATCAGGGGCAGCCATTTTGACCCGAATCCAGTCAGGCTTACGAGGCGTTTCAACCGTTGGCACGACCTTCACAGGTATGCGAGCGACTTTTTCTGCGCCACGAAGTTTTACACCCTGTACAGGTTTACGGTTCTCAGACATATTCAACTTTTCCACTGTTTTTGACGAGGAGATATTCAAAAAATTAGCTCGATCATTATAGCGGACTTGAGCTTAAATAGGGGGAAAACGATATTCATATAATAAATGTGGTTATCACATAATATATGTGAGCTAAATATCCAAAAAAGTTAGGATATACGTCATAATACAGCCTAGATTAAAGAATATTTGTAAAGGAGCGTTGAATGCCACGTAAGAAAGAGGTCGTTAGTGGAACTTTCGTGAAATACGATGCGGTAGTTCTGGGTTCTGGCCCTGCGGGTGAAGGCGCTGCAATGAAACTTGCTAAATCAGGTAAGCGAGTTGCAATTGTAGATATGCGTGAACAGCTTGGTGGTAACTGTACCCATGTAGGAACAATTCCAAGTAAAGCATTACGTCAGACCGTTTCAAGCATTTTACGTTACCAACGTGACCCTATGTTCCAAAAAGTCGGTGAATGGAAACAGTTCACGATGAAACAGGTGTTACGTAATGCGCATAAAGTGATTCAACAACAAGTTGAAACGCATTCACGTTTTTATGACCGTAATAAAATTGATATTTTCCACGGCCGTGCGTATATCCAAGATCAAAACACTGTTTTGATTTTTAGCAATGAAGGTATGACGGAAACTTTAGTATTCCAGCAATTAGTGATTGCGACAGGTTCACGTCCTTACCGTCCTGCTGCTTTAGACTTTAATCATCCTCGCGTATTTGATTCAGACAAAATTTTGGATCTGGATTATTCAATCCAAAAAATCATCATTTATGGTGCAGGTGTGATTGGTTGTGAATATGCGTCTATCTTTATTGGTTTAGACCATAAAGTAGACTTGATCAATACACAGCACAAATTACTCAGCTATTTAGACGATGAAATCTCAGATGCATTGTCATATCGTTTACGTGAGCAGGGTGTACTGATTCGCCACAACGAGCAGATTGATCATCTTGAAACACATGATGATCACGTGGTTCTTCACTTGCAAAGTGGTAAGAAAATTAAAGCGGATGCGATTTTGTGGTGTAACGGCCGTTCTGGTAATACCGATGGTTTAGGCCTAGAAAATGTAGGTATCAAACCAAACAGCCGTGGTCAATTAACCGTGAATGATCAATATCAAACTGAAGTAGAGAATATCTTTGCTGCGGGTGATGTAATCGGTTGGCCTTCACTTGCATCTGCTGCATATGACCAAGGTCGCTGTGCCGGTTCTAACATGAGCGGTGAAGAAGGAATTGCACCTGTAACGGATATTCCTACAGGTATTTATACAATTCCTGAAATTTCTTCGATTGGTAAAACTGAACAACAGTTAACTGAAGAAAAAATTCCGTATGAAGTGGGTCAAGCATCTTTCCGTCATTTGGCACGTGCGCAAATTACGGGCGACACCGTGGGTGAGCTTAAAATCTTGTTCCATCGTGATACTTTAGAAATTTTAGGTGTTCATTGCTTCGGTAATAATGCTGCGGAAATTATTCACATTGGTCAGGCCGTGATGAACAGCCCGAACAATACGATTAAATATTTCGTAGAAACCACATTTAACTATCCGACTATGGCGGAAGCGTACCGTGTTGCAACATTGAATGGTATGAACCGCTTATTCTAAGGTTAAATTTAACTTAGATTGTGCAATGAAAGACCCGTAAGTTTCGGCTTGCGGGTTTTTTATTGTTAGAATAAAGTGCATGAAAAATATACAAGCAATCAACTTATAATCATCAACATTTCCAACTCATTTTAGGTAACCCATGACGATCCGTTCAGTGACTATTCAAGGTTTTCGATCTATTCATCATATGAATTTGACCTTGTCGCGTCTGAATATTGTCAGTGGTCCGAATGGTTGTGGTAAATCCAATCTATATAAAGCTGTACGTCTCCTACATGAAGCTGCAAATGGCCAATTATCCCAAGCTATTGCAAATGAGGGCGGGATTCAAAAAATCATGTGGGCAGGTGGTCACCGTGCGGGTGATCGATCGAAAGACCCTAAGCGCATGAAGCTTGCAGTGGAGATGGAGCATTATGAATATCAACTTGAAATAGGTTTTCCTGAACCGCTCATCACCTTGTTTGCACTCGATCCTTTGGTCAAAGTAGAAGGGATTTGGTTAAGCGGCTATCAACGTCGAAAAATGAGTGAGTTGTTGGAAAGAACCAACCAAGCGGCATTTCTTAAAAATGTTGATGAAGAACGGATTGCTTATCCGATGGCATTAACACCAGAAGAGTCGGTGTTTGGACAATTGTCCGATCCACACTTATATCCCGAAGTTTCACAAGTGCGTGAGACCATGAAAAACTGGCGTTTTTATCATGAGTTTTCTGTCAGTGGAAATTCACCGATCCGTGTCCCACAGGTGGGCATTCGTTCGCCAGTTTTAGCGCATGATGGTACAAATTTAGCTGCGGCTTTTGAAACTTTACGTGAGCGTGGCAACAGTGAAACCTTGTTTGAAGTACTAGAAAAAGCCTTTCCGCAGACCCAATTTTATGTGCAGGAAATGGGTGGGCGCTTTCAAATGATGATGCAAAAGCAAGGGATCTTAAGACCTTTGGAAAGTGCCGAATTTTCAGATGGGACTTTACGGTTTTTGTGTTTAGCTGTGGCTTTATTGAGTCCAAGACCCCCAAATTTTATGGCACTGAATGAGCCAGAAAATAGCTTACATCCCGATTTATTACCTGCCTTGGCGATGCTGATTGCCGAAGCAAGTCGCTATACGCAGCTTTGGTTGACCACACATTCCAATGAACTGGTTGAAATGATCAAACAGTATAGTGATGTGCAGCATTATCAACTGGATCAGGTCGAGGGGAAAACTGTGGTCAAGGGCGCAAGCTTAATCGATGAGGATTAATTTACTCCTTGAGTTCTAGTTTTTTTTGCTTAAGTTTAAAAAGGCAGAAAAGTTAAAAAAGCGTAATAGCCGATAAAACTGCTTATTAAGCTGAACCAAACTGGCAGTTTGCTGCGAAGTAAAGCAATAACGACGGCAACAAATATAAAGTCTGTCCATTGAATGATGTATTTTTGGCTCATTTGAAATAGTAGACACAGTAATAAACCAACGACAGCCGCATTGATTATTTTTAAGGTGCCAAAAAGCATCGGGTATTTCATCAATTTATTCCAATAGGGCAATAAGCCAAACAATAATAAAAATGATGGTAAAAATATCGCTAACGTCGCGAGTGCGGCATTCAAGATTGGCACATCGGTCATGGGTAAAAGTGTGCCGAGATAGGCGGCGAAACTAAACAAAGGTCCCGGCATGAGTTGTGCAAGGGCATAGCCTAAGTCAAAATTTTCATTACTGATCAGTCCTGTAGAGACAAAGTCCTGATGTAAAAATGGCAAAATAATATGTCCACCACCAAAGACGAGGGATGCTGTGCGGTAGAAGCTTTCTAAGCTGAAAGCCAATATATTGCTATGTTGTATATCGAAGAATGGCAGAACGAAAAAAGGGCTGATAAAGGCGAGAAGCCATAGCCAAGAGGTGCAAGTATTTTCATGTGCATTCCGGCTAAAATTGTCATGTTTGGGTGGAAATGTTTCGGCGATATTTGGCTTTTGGCTGTGTAATTGATTTGACGATAAAACTAAACCGATAATTGCAGCGCATAAAATCACCAAAACTTGATTTAAAGAAAATTGAAAGAAATAAATAAAAAATGCAGCTAAAAGCATGATCAAATACTGCAGTTTTGTTTTACAAAAGCTTCGCATCATTTGCCAAAATGCCCATGCAACAACGGCTAGTACAATTAACTGAATAACATGAAAGAATAAAGTTGAGAGTTGATTACTGAGTTTTATACTTAAAGTGGCCGCGGCACACATCAGCAGGGCTGAAGGTAAAGTAAATCCTAACCATGCAAAACAAGCACCTTGATAGCGGTTGAGTTGAAATCCAATTGCCATGCCGAGCTGGCTACTGGTTGGGCCTGGAAGGACTTGAGCCAAGGCAAGCAAATGCGCATATTCATGCTCCGTTATCCATTTTTCTTGTTTCACAAAATATTGAAAAAACAACACTAAATGCGCAGCAGGTCCACCAAATGCAATACACCCTAATCTTAAAAAGGTGAGAAAGATGACAAGGTTTCGTTGTGGTATGGACTGGCTCATGCGTTACCAATATTAAAAATCGAAATAAGGTTATGAATTTCTAAAGGATAAAATCTTGAATGTTAAAAGATTTTAAAGGTCGATTATTACAGGAGCATGTAAGTCCTGCTTCAAATATATTCTGAAGCACTTTGCAGAGAAAACGATAATTGGATAAAGTGACATAGTACTGTCCCACATACACATGGCATCGGTTTCTGCCGCTGATTAGCATCAGCATTTACACATAAAATATTTTGTCTAAAAATGACTTCTCCAAAATCAGACACCTTATCAGAAATTTTGAGTGCCTTATTTAAGTGGTTGATGAGTGGCATTGCATCGTTACTTTCAATCATGGCATTTGCAGATGATCAGCTACCTGCTACACAACCATTAGCAAGTTATACAGATCAAAACAGTTGGCAGGGCATTCAGCACTATCTACCCAAAGAATACCATTTAACAGAAACGCAGCGACCCAAAGAAGAGTGGTGGAGTTGGCAGGGTCATACTGTTCACTTAGATACTTATCGGAATCCACAGGCAAAAGTGAAGGTGATTCTGTTTCATGGTGTGGGAACAAATGGTCGACAAATGTCGATGATTTTGGGTCATCCTTTGGCACAACGTGGCTATGAAACTATCGCTATTGATATGCCCGGTTATGGCCTCACCCAAGTCAAAAAGGGCTCAAAAATTCGTTATGATGATTGGGTTCAAGCAGGTAATGACCTCATTGAAGCCGAGCTACAAAAAGATCATCGTCCTATCGTTTTGTATGGGCTTAGTGCAGGTGGTATGTTGACCTATCACGTGGCGGCAAAAAATAAAAAGGTGAAAGGTATCGTCGGTATGACCTTTCTAGACACTTCAAATAAAACTGTGCGTGATCAAGTCTCTTTGAATAAATTTATGAGCCGCGTGGGCAGCCCACTGGCTCATGTGACAGCACATACACCATTTTCAGCATTGCCAATGCCGATGCGGTGGGTAAGTAAAATGCATCGCTTGGTGAATAATGACGCAGCATTGCAGGTCTTTTTAAAAGATAAAACGTCAGCTGGGAATAGTGTATCGGTTAAATTTCTAGATTCGTATTTATATTATAAAAATGACACGCCACCGGAGCAGTTTGATGTCTGCCCAATTTTACTAACGCAGCCTGAACAAGACCGCTGGACGCCTTTGGCTTTAAGTCAGCCATTTTTAGCACGGATTCACCAAGTTCCAGTCGATGTCGTGCTGTTGAAAAATGCAGGACATTATCCTTTGGAACAGCCGGGACTTAAGCAAATGGTCAATGCAATAGATGCGTTTTATCAAAAAGTCACGCAATAATCTGTTGAAAGCGTGATGCGTAATTCATACCAACATAGATATAAAAAAACCGCCAGAAGGCGGTTTTTTTTATTGGGACTTTATCGTGGAAATATTTAAGCAAAATGACCATGTTGAAAATCATAAAATGCCTGACGTATTTCATCTTCAGTATTCATGACGAATGGTCCATGTGCCGCAATCGGTTCATTTAAAGCTTCGCCACTTAAAATAAGCAGTTTGGTTGCTTCAAAAGATTTAAGTTTCAAGGACGATACTTGGTCACTCACATATAAAGTCTGTTTCGCATCAAAGCGTTGACCTTCAATTTCGATCGCCCCACTTAATACAAAAATCATGTTATTCCACTGTGGGTTGAATGAAAATTCCTGTTCAGCATTTGCATTCAAGCGCACATCCAATACATTCATCGGGCTAAAGGTTTCAGCGGCGCCCAATGTATCTTCAAATTGGCCAGCAATGACGCGTACCACGCCTGCATTTTGTGCAAGCTTTACTTCAGCAATATTGGCTGTTGTCAGTTCTTGATAGCGAGGTTCAGTCATTTTGGCATGACTAGGTAAATTGACCCAAAGTTGTACCATGTCTAAATTTCCGCCAGTTTTGGCAAAATCTTTAGAATGGTGTTCTTCATGCATAATGCCTCGACCCGCAGTCATCCATTGCACTTCGTCTTTGGCAATGCTGCCGTGATTTCCTTTAGAGTCAAAATGCTCCAATTCACCTTCATAAACAATGGTCACTGTTTCAAAGCCACGGTGTGGATGTGATCCAACACCACGTTGATGGTGACTTGGAGAGAAATGATATTGGCCGGTATAGCCCATAACGAGGAATGGACTGGTTTGATTGCCCATTTCTTGCATAGGGAGCATAGAGTTTGTTGGGAAGCCATCGCCCACCCAAGTCCTACGATCACTATGATAAACACGTTTGATTGAATTCATAATTCAGCCCTCAATTTAATGCTTCTGTGATCTATTATTGAGGTATAGTGAGGGAATGACAGGGCGAAAAACTCAACAGATTATTCTAAAAATGAAACAATCATGCAAAATTTAAATGACTATTACTACTTCGTGCAAGTGGTGAAATACCAAGGTTATACCAAAGCCAGTGAAGCATTGGGTATTACAAAGTCTAAACTATCACGCCGTATTACAGAATTAGAGACCCGTTTGGGTGTACGTCTGATTCAACGTAATACGCGAAAATTTACTGTGACTGAAATAGGACAACAGTTCTATTTACACTGCTTAAAAATTTTAGAGGAAGTCAGCGAAACGGAAAACTTTGTGCTCAGTACGTTGAACGATCAACTCTGTGGCCAAATTAAAATCTCTTGTCCTGTGGCTTTGGTGGAAATGCCTGTTGCAAAAATGGTCACCGATTTTATGCAGCAATATCCTGAGGTCAGTGTGCATCTCATGGCGACCAATCATCGGGTTGATGTCATTGAGGAAGGCGTAGATTTAGCAATTCGTGTTCGTAATATGCCTTTAATGGATAGTGATTTGATCGTTCGAGATTTAGATGCTTGGGATCATGTTTTGGTGGCATCGCCACAACTTTTCTTCGAGCGTGAAATACCACAGCAATTGGCTGAGATTCAAAATTTTCCGTGTATTGGTTTTGATCGGCCTAAACATTTTTGGGATTTCCGACATCGTGAAAAAAGTGAAACTCAACAAATTGAATTTCATCCACGCTTAAGAACTGACAGTTTTAGTGCGATGATTTCTGCTGCTCTTTCTGGCGTGGGAATCGCTTCTTTGCCCAAAGTGTTTGTACGTGATGCTTTAAAAAGTGGTGAGTTAATTGAACTGTTTCCTGAATGGCAATTGCCGCAAGGGGCAATTCATGTTGCATACGCGACACGACAAGGCATGCTGCCGGGTGTGCGTGCGATGTTAGATCATTTAATTTCAGGTTTTAAGGCATTAGATATAGATCATCCGTAATTTGAGCAGTGTTCTTATTGTTTTAAAATTTTAATTATTTGGAGTTATTGCTTAAACACGGATTTTACTGGGTTATTTATTTTTTATTGTTGGCATGAAGTTCAACATTAGTATGGTCGTCCTCCTGCTAGGCTAATTCGCTTTAATAAGCGGCGTTGGTCTGAAGGGAAAGGGCGGCGTGAGTGTAAAGTGGCTTGGTTATCCCAAAATACAATGTCACCTTCTTCCCATTGATGTTCATATCGAAACTCAGGTTTCAATAAATGTTCACGTAAGGATGCAATCAATTCACTGCCTGACTGATCATCGTAGTGAACCAATTCCACTTCAGATCGTTCATTTAACCACAGACCTTTACGGCCACTTTCTGGATGGGTACGTACAAGCGGATGTGGATAAGCATGTCCAACAATCGGGTGGTCTTTGAAACGATATAGCGGTGTAGCGCCATATCCCGTTGTGCCTTTATTATTTTTGGCACGGACAAATGGGTTATAGGTAATGAGTTGAAGTTGGTCTAAATGTTTTTGTGTCGCTTCATCTAAAGCTTCATAGGCTTTAATAGTGTTATACCATGAGGTTTGTCCACCGTCTTGTGGCAGTTCAATGGCATAGAGTAATGAACCAAAAGATGGCAGCGGAGTCCACTGATGGTCTGCATGCGCAGCCAATTCACCATGTCCAGTATAGTCACCTTTGCCGACTGCATTTGAAACAGGTACGACGTCTGGTGGTGTACCGGTATCATCTTGTGACGCTAGCACAGGAATATCTGCACCAGGACGGAAAATTGAACCGAAGTAGCTTGCAAACGCGAGATACTGTAAATCATCTAGACTTTGATGTTTAAAAATTAAAATCAAGTGTTCTGCCAACGCTTGTTTTAAACGGTAGATGGTTTCCCCAGACTGTGCTTTACGCGCATCTAAACCATAAACCACAGCCCCCAAAGCTTGGTCATGTTGCGCTTCAATACGAATTTCATTGCCATCTTGAAAATGTTCTGCTTGATGCCAACGCGGAGCATCATGGATGGCTTGTGAAAGTTGAGTTAATGCGGTCATTTCATAAGTTCTCAAATTGTTCTTTATTGAGACTTAATCTAAAGAAGAAAGTGCAGGTTGGAAAATTAAAAAATAAGCTAAGTTTATGAAAAAACGTATTATTAATACTAATATGCTGAAAATGCAGCTTTTATTGAATCGTGTAGTAAATAGCTAAAAAACTGCTGTTGTAGTGTTGATAAAACAGCAGTTTGGGGCGGAATTAAGATTTCAATACGTCTTTAATGTGCACAAAACGCTTGGTTAAAGTATTCGAATAATTCAGGCGTTTGGCTCCATAAGCCGATGGATAAAGCCAACAAGGCCAGAATACTGATAGCAATACTGAGTCGGAACCATAATGTTGAATTAGTCATGAATGACACTTTCCTCATTAACCATGAAATGTACCAATACCCCAAAAATACTCAGGACAATCGAAAAAATCCAAATGGCATCATAGTTACCGGTCATATCGTGGTTCACACCACCCAACCAGCCACCAAAAAATGAACCGACTTGGTGTGTAAAGAACACGATACCGCTGAGCATACTGAGATATTTAACGCCAAACATATTGGCCACAATACCGTTGGTGAGTGGTACGGTAGAAAGCCATAATAGTCCCATAATGACGCCAAATGCATAGATTGTCCATGTGCTTAAAGGCAGCAAAAGAAAGGAAATAATGGCAATGCCACGTAAACCATACAGTCCCATCAACAGCTTTGGTTTGGAATATTTGCCACCGAGCCAACCAGCTGTGTAGGTGCCGACAATATTAAATAGTCCAACGAGCGCGAGGAAAATAGTGCCCGTAGTGGCATTAAAGCCATGATCGATTAAATATCCCGGAAGATGGATGCCAATAAACACCACTTGGAAGCCACAGACAAAGAAACCGAGTGCTAGAAACCAAAAGGGTTTATGCTCCCAAGCCAATTGCAAAATTTGTTTAAAAGTCAGAGAGGCTTCATGCGTATTAGTTGCATTTGGTGCAACATACATTGGTGCTTTTAGCATCCAAGCTAAAGGAATAATAAGCGCAATTAAAATGGCGCTGACCACCAAAGCCGAAGACCAACCCAATTTTTGCAATAGCAGTAATGTAGAGGGCAGCATAATGAACTGACCAAAAGAACCTGCTGCACTGGCAATACCCATGGCTAAACTACGTTTGTCTGGATGCGCTGCACGTCCTACGGCAGAAAGTAATACTGGAAATGATGTGGCTGAGAGAGCCAAACCCAGGATTAAACCTGCGCTTAAATTAAGAAGTAAACCGGTAGAGCTGATGGCCATGAGTAATAGTCCGAGGGCATATAATGCACCACCGACGGCGACCACGATCTTACTGCCATATTTATCTGCAAAAGCCCCTGTAATCGGCTGCACAGCACCCCAAATTAAGTTTTGCATGGCAATGGCAAGGCTAAAAACGTTATGTCCCCAACCAAATTCATCACTCATCGGCACGAGATAGAGGCCAAATGCATGACGCACCCCTAATGACAATGCCAAAATAATAGCACTGCCAATGAGCATGTAAATCAGGGGTTTCGAGAAACGAGTATCAGACATACAGCGGTCTACATTCTTTAAATTTAACTCAATGGTATTCGAATAAACGCAGAGTTGCGATTAAATTTAATTCACCAAACAATAAATTTTTTTTATAGGTAACTATGGATGAATAAAGGAAATTGACACAGCGGAAATTTAAAAGTGTTTAAAAGAGATTGAAAAGATATCTCAGAATAAAAGACCATATAAAAGCCAATAAAAAAGACGACCGTAGCCGTCTTTTATATATGTTATTTATTAGAAACGCATACCGATACCTGCATACGCAAGAATTGGATTTACTTCAATATCCGCTTTAGATTTGATCAGTTCGCCGTGTGTCGCATCTGTAACGGTAATGGTTGTTTCATTTTGAAGGTGTGCATAGCTAACAGAACCAACAGCAAACCATTTGTCATTGAAGTCATAGGTGAAGCCAACCGTCGCAACTGGCGCAAATGCATCTGTTGCTTCTAAATCAACTTTGGGATTTGCCTTACTTGGTTTTCCTTCCAAAGAAGCGCCTGCATTACCTTCTTTAATGTTGGCAATCATGTGACCTGCAGCAATCAAATCTTTCTCAATTTGTGGATTCATTTCCAATTCATTGAAGTAAGCATACATCACGCCTAGACCCACATAGGGACGGAATTTATTGACGCCAGTTTTACCGAAGTGATATTGGATTTCTGCAGCGGGGGTCCATGCACGAGCAGATGCCGCTGGGCCGTAGGCTTCTAAATCTGTAATCAGCAAACTATTCTTCATTGCGATTTCAGGTAGGTCGATAATACCTAACTCAGGTGTCGCAATAGCTGCAAATGGCGCATAAATTTTTCCTGATCCTTGTAAATCAACTTTTGGCGGAATACCCGCTTTCATTTCTAAAGAAATGTTATCAGTAAAGAAATAGTTGGTCATGATGCCTAGTGTGGTTACATCATCGGCTTCAAGGCCAGTACCTTGGTTATCCCAACTTTGTAGGCCATTAATTTCAGCAGTACCGCTTAGCCCTGCTGGTAAGGTACTCGTACCTAATTTATCGAGCAAACCGACAAACCAAGTAGAAATGTTTGGATCCATAGCTGGATCCATATTGGCTTTTACTGCGTCAATTGAAATATCACCAACTTTGGCTGTTTCACCATTTTTTACTGATGTATCAACATGGAATGGTTGTGCTTTACCTTGTGGCATAACATGTAGAGCACCGACAGAGACAGAAAAACGTTTGAAGCCATCGCCATCTTTTAAACTAAAATATGGTGAGTCTGCATGACTGATGATTGGTAGGGCAGCCATAGAAGCAGCAATGCACAATACACTTTTTTTCATTTTAAAGGACTCCATGTCCGTAAATTGATAATAATTTTTCTAAGTGCTCATTATTCAAAATTAGTGCGTAAAAAATGTTATAGAAAACAAGAATAAACGTAATAGTCCTGTAACATTCTTGATGATTTGTATTATTTGAAGGTTTTAATTAGGTATTTGTGTAAAAAAATCGAACATTTTTGAAATTTAGAAATGTTTCTATCTATTTGTATATATTCAATATTTATTGACATAAGTGACAGTGTGTTGGTTGATTTGGGTCAATAAAATAGTTTAAAACGACCATATTCAAAGCACTTTTTTGTGCTGTTGTCCTCTATAGTATAAAAATTCATAGCTTATCATTGAGTCTTTATATGCCAATCGAGGCTATTCACTCAAAGCCTTTTACACCAAAACCATTTTTTTTGTACAATAGCGCCAGATTCAATTGAGTTATTCGTATGAGTACGCAAAACCCTCCCAAGAAAAAGGCTTTAGTCAATTTGCCTTTTCCGATTAAAAAAGCTGAAGATAATGCTTCGGATGAAATCTTTGAAGATATGCGTCCAAAACCTCAGCGTTATGCTGACCGTACTTGGATGCCACCACGCGGTACACGTCGTTCGATGGGTAAGCGTTAAAAGATTTAAATAAAAAAGCCATGGTTCAAACCATGGCTTTTTTATTGCAAATTATTGATGTTAATTGCGTATTTCAGACTGAATTCTTCGGTCTTTATTGAGATAATACTTTTTCTTCTGACGATACATGTCCAGATCGGCACGTTTGAGCATATCTTCCATCCGCTCATTCAGCTCATTGGTGGCACAGCCAATCGATATACTCATCGGTTGATTAGAATAAAATTGGTTATCGACCAATAACAACTCATTCAAACTTTGTAAGCAGTTTTGCAGTGCTGCATCATCTGCACCCGGTAATAGAATGACAAATTCATCACCGCCAATGCGCGAAGCAGAATAGGGCGTATGCTGAATAAGCTGGTTTAAAATGTTGCCCAGACGTCTGAGGATACTGTCACCAGCATCATGCCCAATACTGTCATTGAGTTCTTTTAGTCCATTTAAATCAATAAAAATACAAGAAACAGGACGTAATTGATTGCGTTCGAGACGATTGATTTCTGCGATATAAAATGAACGGTTATAGAGCTTAGTTAGAACGTCATGCTTACCTAAATATTCAAGATAATTTTCAGCCTTTTTACGTGCGGTAATATCGGTTAAAGCAACCTGCACGGTGCTCCAATCATCAAGATAATCGGGAAATACGGTAAATTGCAGCAAGACATGGCGAATACTGCCATCAAGTGCATAATTTATAGCTTCACGTTGATGATGTAGATTGCCATTCCAAAGTTCAATCAACTGTTCTTTAAAGGTTTGCAGCATTTCTTTGGCAAACACTTTATGTACATTTTTGAGCAATATTTCTTTGTTCGGAGCGCCAAATAAATCAAGCGTGGCTTGATTGACGTCAACGATCAGTATTTCTTTAATGCACTCTTGTACAAAATCGGGATGAACATCCAAAAAAGTGACAAAGTCTTCGATTTCTAAAGCGCGTAGCTGATCTAATTTGATTTTAATCCGGCTAAAATCTTCGACCCAAAGTGAGGTTGGAGAATAATGAAAACGCGCTTCTGCCAAATGACGACTTTGTTCTTGTAAACGGCAAGCTTCAGTATAAGAGGTGATATCTTCAGTCGTAATTAAAACGGCAGATAAATCCTGCTCATGACTCGGTAGCACGATGCCTTTGAGTTGAATGTCTAGGCGTTGTCCATTGAGCGTATAGTTCACGGCAGAATGGGAAAAATGTGTTTCACCATTCCATAATGCAACCAATTCTCTAATGTGTGTTTGACAGATCTCCGCCTGAAAAACTAAATCAAGGTTTTGACATAAATGTTCAAAGTCACGTGCTTGATAAAGTTCCAACGTTTTTGCGTTGACCTGTAAGAGTTTTATTTTTCTCGCACATTGCAGAATACGTGATTCATCTTGTTGAAGAAAAGTGGAGAGATCCTGCACACCTTGCTGACGCCAGAGATCAAATTGTTTTTTGACTTCACTGTAATCTTCAAGCCACATGGCAATGGGGGATAGCTCAAAAAAAGGAGAATCTAGCATGTCTATTTTATGTGCTCGTCATTCTTCATGATAATTACAGCATGTAGTATAAGATGAAAAAAAATGATATTAAAATAATGTGATATGTAAAATAAACTTTATTTTTAATGTGACTTAAGTCGCTAAAAACCATTAATCAACCGTAGAAAAAAAGCCAATATGGACATTGGCTTTTTGGGTGTTTCAAATGTGGTGAAAAGAGCCTTTAGCGGCTGGCTTTACGGGCTTTATTTTCAGGCTTTGGTGCAGCGATTTCACGTTCAGCTTTCCAAACATCGATGAAATCTTTTTCATTGATATTGTACAGTTCAAGTAGGGCTAAAATGACGCCGCCAAACATCATCGGGCCTTCAGAATTACTTTGAAACTCAAATATTTTCCCATTCAGGGCATGCAAAATATCTTCAATTTCAAAAATACGGTCACGACCATTGCTATCTGTCGGGTACATTTGGGTATTCAGCACAATTTTCGCAAGACTTTTTTCATTATCTGTTAAGGCCAGAACATCAACCAATTCATCTGCCGAAGGTGCAAAAATTACCGAGTCTTGAAAAATTGTATGTAGAAGTTTCGAAGTAAGTTTAGGTAAAGCTTTTTCAACGAAAGGACGGAATGAAATTGGAAAAATAACATTTCTAGAAATCCCCTTAAACATGGGAGCAATTTCTTCAACTTTATAGCCAGCGACACCACAGCCAATCGAAGTAATGAAATATTTGGTCTTCGGATGATTCTTGGTATAGATTTTAAAATCATCAACATAATGTTGAATCTGAGACAATGGCATTTGTTGTAAATGCTCATTCATCGTTGGAATAGCAAAACTTTGACCAGCCCATCCACGACCAATACCATTCATTGCACCAAAATGCTCTAGGGCAGTACGCGCTGCACCGCCAGTATGTTGACCTGCCATATTGCTGCCAAAAACAAAAATAGTATCTTCGGGTAGGTTTTTAACAATACTTTCGTCATGATATTGGTAAGTCATAAGTTTGATCTGTGGCGTCCTTTTGTTCATGTTGCAGGTGAAATTTATATAGGTCAAGTATCAATAAGGGATAAATGAACGCTTTATTCTTGAGTTTTTTTAGAGCCAAGAGTTTCCTCAAGAAAAACATGCGAAATCAGGCGAATTATTTTTCAAACATGAAAAAAATCTATGGGTTTATGTTGAATTATAATTTTACAGTCCGTACACGCCTCTGGTATTTACATAAATTTAGCGTTGTTTTGTGCAACTTTGCCCTCATAATAAAGCCATATAAAACTGTTGAAGAAGAGTGTGATGCAGAAACAGCCTTTTGAACTGGTAACACAATATCAGCCGGCAGGTGATCAGCCTCAAGCGATTGAGAAATTGGTGAAGGGGATTGAAAAAGGAATGCATGATCAGTTGCTCTTAGGGGTAACAGGTTCAGGTAAAACCTATACCATGGCAAATGTGATAGCACGCACGCAACGTCCAACGATTATTATGGCGCATAATAAAACTTTAGCTGCGCAGCTTTATGGCGAGTTTAAAGCCTTCTTTCCGCATAATGCCGTGGAATACTTCGTCAGTTATTATGACTATTATCAACCCGAAGCCTATGTTCCATCTTCAGATACTTTTATTGAAAAAGACTCATCGATTAATGATCATATCGACCAAATGCGTCTTTCGGCAACACGGGCATTATTAGAGCGACGTGATGCAATTATTGTAGCGTCAGTTTCAGCTATTTATGGTCTGGGTGATCCCAATGCTTATATGAGTATGCTTCTGCATATCGTGGAAGGAGACCGTATTAGCCGTGATGATATCATCCGTCGTTTGGTGGAAATGCAATACACCCGAAATGAACTCGAATTTTTACGGGGCACATACCGTATTCGTGGTGAAATTATTGATATTTTTCCTGCTGAATCTGATCAAAATGCCATTCGAATAGAGTTATTTGATGATGAAGTTGATTCAGTTCGATGGTTTGATCCATTGACAGGCAGAATGGTGCGTAAAGTGCCACGTATTACGATTTACCCAAAAAGCCATTATGTAACACCTAAAGATAATTTACAGCGTGCAATTGGAACGATTCGTGAAGAACTCGCAGAACGACTAGGATTCTTTCGTGCAAATGATAAATTACTCGAAGCACAGCGTATCGAACAACGTACACGTTATGATTTAGAGATGATGCAGCAGCTTGGCTATACCAATGGTATTGAAAACTATTCACGCCACTTGTCTGGCCGTCCTTCTGGTGAAGCACCTCCGACTTTGTTTGATTATGTACCTGATGATGCTTTATTAATCATTGATGAATCGCACGTTACCGTACCGCAAATTGGGGCTATGTATAAAGGTGACCGTTCACGTAAAGAAAATTTGGTCAATTACGGTTTTCGTTTACCAAGTGCGCTTGATAACCGCCCAATGAAATTTGAAGAATGGGAGCGGATTATTCCTTCGACCATTTATGTCAGTGCAACGCCTGCACATTATGAAATGGAAAAGTCTGAACAAGTCGTTGAGCAAGTGGTTCGACCCACAGGTTTGGTCGACCCTGAAATTGAAATTCGTCCAGTGTTAACGCAAGTGGATGATGTATTGTCAGAAATTAATAATCGTAAAAACTTAAATGAGCGTGTATTGGTTACGACATTAACCAAACGTATGGCAGAAGATTTAACTTCATATTTGAAAGAATATGGTATTAAGGTCGCTTATTTACATTCTGATATTGACACTGTTGAGCGCACTAAAATTATCCATGAATTGCGTTCGGGTGTATACGATGCAATTGTTGGGATTAACTTACTGCGCGAAGGCTTAGATATGCCAGAAGTGTCTCTAGTCGCCATTTTAGATGCAGACAAAGAAGGCTTCTTGCGTTCTGAGCGTTCTTTGATTCAAACCATTGGTCGTGCAGCGCGTAACTTAAACGGTAAAGCGATTTTATATGCAGATCGTATGACTGACTCCATGCAAAAAGCCATTGATGAAACGGATCGTCGTCGTAATTTACAGATTGCATTTAACCTTGAACATGGCATTACGCCACGCAGTGCAGTGCGTCAAAACGTCAATGATATTGATACAGGTGAAGTGCTGACAGATGATGAAATCGATGAAAAAATTTCAGATCAGGCCAAGGCATTAACTGCAGATGAACGTCATTTGATGTCGGATCCAAAACTTCTGGCAAAACATATGAATAAGTTGGAAAAAGAAATGCTAAAAGCGTCTAAGGAATTACAGTTTGAACAAGCGGCTCGTTTACGCGATGAAATCTTGCGTTTAAAAGCACAGATGATTTCATAATTTTGTTAGACAAGATGCGGAATATTGTTTGAATGACATACATAATTCAGACAAGAAAATGATTTTTAGAGCAATTTTTTCCGCTAGAGTAAAATCACGAGAAAAGAATCTACTTTATTTTATCGATAATTTTGCAGCGAAATGAGGCATAAAATGACAACAACGAATATTCCCAAAGCAGGTTTTAAGCTCGCAAAAATTGCACTTGGTGCAGCAGTGTTAATTGGTTTGGGTGCAGCCACAATGGCCTATGCACAGACGAAACCGTTACAGACTGTGGAAAAAGTCGAGCTCGATCGTTATTTAGGTATGTGGTATGAAGTAGCTCGTAAGCCTATGGTTTTTCAAAAAAGCTGTGACCGTGATGTGATTGCGGTTTACACGCTAAATGAAAATGGCAACATTAATGTAAATAATCGCTGTGTATCTAAAGATGGTACCAAGAAGCAATCAATAGGCGAGGCATTTGTACAAAATGCACCGTTTAACACGAAATTAAAAGTTAGTTTCTTACCAGAAGCCATTCGTTGGTTGCCTGTGGGGCGTGGTGATTATTGGGTACTCAAAGCCGATGAAGACTATCAAACAGTTTTGGTGGGTGAGCCACGTCGTAAATATATGTGGGTTCTTTCTCGTTCGGCTCATCCAGATCAGGAAGTGATTCAGGAATATCTAAATTATGCTCAATCTGTCGGTTATGACTTATCAGATATTATTCATACCAAGCAGACAGTGAAACCTAAAACCTAAATAATTGAACAAATGCTAAAAAACCATGCCTGTGCATGGTTTTTTATTTGCTAGAATGTCCAGGCGAGAAGCTTGATTCATCAAGCAAAATATCAAGATTATGTAGTCATTTGGACTGGAGTGAAAGATGTATAAAGGCGTTGCATTGTCTGTATTGGCATCGGTCACTTTCGGTATTTTGTATTTCTTTACCATCTTTTTAAAACCTCTAGATAGCGAGCAAACTTTTGCATGGCGCATGTTGGCGACCTTGCCATTTTTAACCTTATTTATGTGGTGGATGAAAGATTTAAACAAAGTTAGTGAAATTTTTTGGCGTGTGGTCAAGCAACCGATCTTTCTCATTTGGTTAATCATTAGTTCATTTTTATGTACTACACAGCTTTGGTTGTTTTTGTGGGGACCAATTAATGGCCGAGGGCTAGAAGTATCTTTAGGGTATTTTCTATTGCCCTTAGTAATGGTTCTGGTTGGATGTGTACTGTATAAAGAAAAGCTGTCTAAATGGCAGATGGCTGCCGTGGCATTGGCAATTTTAGGGGTCGGCCACGAAATTTGGCGTATTGGCAGTATCGCGTGGGAAACTGTCTATGTTGCTGTGGCTTATCCGATTTATTTCTTTTTACGTCGTACCTTTAAAACCGATCATTTGGGTGGTTTTTGGTGGGATCTTTGCTTAATTCTGCCTGTAGCCTTTTATTTAGGATTTATTCATAGCGATAGTTTAGCGCTGATGTCGTTATTCCCGTATCTGATTTTGGCGGTTTTAGGACTTGGTTTTTTGAGCGCACTTGGCTTAGGTAGCTATATGTTGGCGAGTCGTTATCTGCCATTTGTGATTTTTGGTTTGTTGAGTTATTTAGAACCCGTGTTGTTAGCCTTTGCATCGATCGCATTGGGGGAGCGAGTAGAAGCCGAAGAATGGCTAACTTATATTCCAATTTGGGGTGCAGTGTTGTTATTGGTAATAGAAGGCGTCTTACATCTGTTTAAACAAAAGCAAAATGAACGTGCGCTAGCAAAAAATGTAAAAGCGTTAAATGATCGAATCGATTCTTAGACTGAAAATGCTGGTACGTTAAATTGATCAGTTTACAATTAATGCTTGCTGTTTTTTAATAAAATCTTAAACTTAGAAAACTAAAACACGCCATGATTCAATTTGTTGTTTAGGAAGAACAGCATTGAATGATGGTGTACAAAAATATTTATTTTAGATAAAAATAAACTGAAATCGATAAAAGATCGATTAAAGAACCAAGATACAGGAAGCAGTCAGTGGTTGTCCCATTTCATCAAAACGCTAAACTTTTGCAGCTAGAGCCTGTGTTGGATCAGCATTGGCGGAGTATTGTATCTGAAGTATGCACTGATCTTGATCAATCCAATTTAGCACAGATACAGCAGGTGTTATCGCAAAAAGGTATTCGTTGGGAGTCTTCATCACAGTCGTATCAAAGCGATGTACCGATGAATTTGGGTATGCTGATGAAAGTACTAAAATATGATGTCATGCGTGAGCATGCACAGTATTTGGCAACACAGCTCGAAGAACTTAGGATATTGACCCAGAGTATTCAAGTTGCGCAAAAATTAGAAGAAAACCTACTCTATATCAATAAAATAGATGCAGAAGAAGATTTTGAATTACAGCATGAAAAAAACGTATTACATCGGCATTTTATTTTAAATGCCGCACAAATCATTCGTGAAATGGATTTGATTGCGCCGAGTGATGCACGTCAACTCACTGCTCTGCAAGTTAAAATTTTCTTGATCGAGATTTTCTTAAAGTCACATATGTTAGGGCAAGTTTTTGATGCTTCTATCCCGAAATCATCTGAGGTTTGGCAACATCCGATTTTTAAATATTATTTAAAGCGTGAACAAAAAACGCGATATTTACAAATTGTACAAACATCTGAGTTTATTTATATTTTGTCGCCTGATTTAGATTGGACGACGCAGTATTCAGCAACTCGGTTTTTATCGACAAAGCATAATGATGCCTTAGCAGACGACGTTTTTGATGGGGTGGCCATAGATTTAACTACTGCTTTAGAGAATCAGCAGATCGAACAATTAAAATTTCGAGTCTCAAAGTTGGCATCCATTGCAGGTTTTATACATTTAGATCTACAAAATTTAATGCAGCAACTACATACACGGGTAGATAAGCATCTACTTTTAATGCTGCATGTAGAGGATGCTACTCAATTAGCGACGGTTTTACCTGCTTTTGAGCAGCAGTTCAATACATTGATATTGAAGCCCTTACATCAGACTGTTCAATATCAACTGAGTGAGCAGATACAGCATGACTTTGTATTTTTCCATAGCATGCAAATATCTCAGAAGCTCATCACGAGTCTAAACGTCTTGAGTAGTTGCCCTAAGTTTGAGGCAAGTTTGGAGTTGAAGCGACTGCGACTTCAACTACAGGCTTGGCAGGTGCTTTTGTTGAAACGGCGTACGCACATTTTTCATGTTCAAAACGAAGATGATTGGGAGTTACATCATCAGCAGTCACAGCAAATTCATACGGCGTTGAAAGCGCTCTTGCAGCCGAACGAGGATCAACAGAAGATCTTTGCTAAAGACGTAATTGTAGAAAATACGGGTGCCCATGGCGCGCATGTTGGATTTTCCAAACGCATGACGAAAACAGGGGAGTATGAAAGCCTTGAAGCCGATGCTTTAAAAGCGCAGCAGCAAAAAAAGCGACAAACTTATATGCAGGTTTTAATGTTGCTAAAGGAACATGCGTCACAGCTCGTCAATCTCGATTTTGAGCCATGTGAAAATGCCTTAAAGGTGCAGTCTTTTAGTGATCAGAGATATTTTGCGATTAGTACTGGAGAGAATGGTTTAAATGCACTACCGAAAATATTAGAGCTGAGTGTAAATTTCTTTGATTTTAATTTGGAAAAGTTTGCTGAGAATCTGAAAAATTAACAGAATTTTAAATATTGATCTGACTTTAAAACTAATGTTAGGCAGTAACATTAGAGGCGTAATTTGATCCAAATAAAAGAACGATACTCGGTAATGTTATCCTCAATTGTCTAAGACAAGGTTATTTCTAATAAAAAATGTTTTTGCAATACTTTGAATAAATTGACAGTAGTGAACGAGTTTTGCGGTGAGGAGCATTGCTCCGCAAGATGGTTTCCTTATGAAGCACGCTTCTCATTTTGCCAAATGAGAAACAACGTTTCGTAAGAGTACCTCCAGCTGAAGGCTAAACCCTTTATTCAAACCTCAGGTGTAAGACTCCGTCGAATATTCTTAAAAATCATTTAAAAATGTGAACTTATTATTACGAGCTTAGCATCAGTAAAAATACTATAAATTGAGCAAAATAAAAAACACCACAATTTGAAAAATATAAATATTCGTTCATCTTTGAGCTAAATCTGCTGAGATCTGGTTGATAAAACTACATTTGAAATTTTGTGACAAAAATCTGCGAAAAAGCCTGTTTTTCAACTTTCGGCTATAAAATCATAATACTAATCATGATTATTTTGAAAATTGATAGTGAATATATAACAAAATAACCTTGTCGAAATCTGCTTTTAGATTCATTAATTTTCAGTTTTCCATTACAATTGTGGGGTTTTGAAATTTATGCTTAGATTTACAATTAATTAGAGGACGTATCTGTGAGCAAAGACACTATCGTTGCCCTACATGCAGAGCACCAAGGTCGCTGGAAAAACCGTGAAGAAATCGCGGAACGTATGATTGCCCTAGTGGGTCAGTTATATCGTGAAAAAAACATCGTAGCTACAGTATACGGTCGTTCTTTAATTAACCGTTCGGTTATCCAAATTCTTAAAGCGCATCGTCGTACTCGCGTACTTGACGTTGAACTTTCAGTTGTGAACACTTTCCCAATTCTTGAAGCTTTAGCGAAAATCGAAAACATCGGTACTGCTGAAATTGATCTTGGCAAACTTGCTGTTGAGTTCAAAGAAAAAGGCGGTGATGTTGACGCATTCGTTGCTGACGCTGTGAAATCACTTGAAGGCAATGCAACTAACGTTGAAAACCGTGATGTTGTACTTTACGGTTTCGGTCGTATTGGTCGTATCCTTGCACGTTTGATGATCAGCCAATCTGGTTTAGGCCGTGGTCTTAACCTTAAAGCAATCGTTGTTCGTAAATCATCTGACGGTGACTTAGAAAAACGTGCGTCTTTGTTACGTCGTGACTCTATTCATGGTCCATTCGCAGGTACGATTTCTGTTGATGAAGAAAACGAAGCAATCATTGCAAACGGTAACTTCATCAAAGTGATCTATGCGTCTAACCCATCTGAAGTTGATTACACTGCTTACGGTATTAACAATGCACTTGTAATCGATAACACAGGTAAATGGCGTGATTCTGAAGGTCTTGCACAGCACCTTAAATGCGCTGGCGCTGCACGTGTAATTCTAACTGCACCTGGTAAAGGTGACATGAAGAACGTTGTATACGGTGTGAACCAAGCTGACATCCTTGATGAAGATACAATCATCTCTGCTGCAAGCTGTACAACAAACGCGATCACACCAACACTGAAAGTGTTAAACGACAAGTACACAGTGATCAATGGTCATGTTGAAACAGTTCACTCGTTCACGAACGACCAAAACTTAATCGACAACTATCATAAAGCTGACCGTCGTGGCCGTGCTGCAACATTGAACATGGTTATTACTGAAACAGGTGCTGCTAAAGCTGTTGCTAAAGCGCTTCCTGCTCTTCAAGGTAAATTGACTGGTAACTCAGTACGTGTACCTACTCCAAACGTATCTCTTGCAATTTTGAACCTTACTTTAGGTCAAGATGTTGATCGTGAAGAAGTGAATGAATACATTCGCCAAATTTCAATCAACTCTAACCTTCAAGGTCAAATTGGTTATACAAACTCAACTGAAGTTGTATCCTCTGACTTTATCGGTTCACGTACTGCAGGTGTATTCGACGCTCAAGCGACAATCACTTCTGGTAACCGTTTAACTGCATATGTTTGGTACGATAACGAAGTGGGTTATAGCTGCCAAGTATTACGTATTGCGGAACAAATGGGCGGCGTAAGCTATCCAAAAATTCCTGCTGAAACAAATGCATAATTTGTGAAAGCTAAAAAAGAGTCTCATTTGAGGCTCTTTTTTTTATCTAAAGAGTAGGGATGAGTAGCTTAAGGCATAGACGATGAATGGATTGATCAAAAGCATCGAAATGTCTTGTTATTTCTGCCACTGTTAGATGCGTGTGAGTCATTTATAATGAAAAAGCCAACTAAAATATTCAAGTTTTAAGTTAATGAAATCATTAAAGAAATAAATACAAAAAATTGCAAACTGGTTTGGGTAATGTGTTCAAAATAAAGCTGTAAAAATAAAAAAGCAAAAGGAATTTAGTTTGCAAGCAAAGCACATGCTCAGTGGATTGGCATTTATTGTGTTTGCTGCACTCTGTGGTGTACTCATCGCCATTTGGGTGTTTAAGCACTTTAATATTTATATCCCACTAGAAAATCAAAACGTCAATATCGACCTGCAAGAGCCATTACAAGCCGAAGTCAAAATTCATGATGCCTTGGATGTGGATGTGACAGGGCGGGTGAATGCTGAAATTCCGATACATGAAAATTTAAATATTCCCTTAACTCAAACGCTGACACCACGGGTGTATTTTGATAATCAAGTCCCGATCAAGACCACGATTCCAGTGCGTGAAACTTTGAAAGTGAATCAAAACCTTCCTGTGAATACCAAAGTGAAAGTCAGAGTCATGGGGCAGGATGTGACATTGCCACTCAAAGGTGATATCCCGATACAATTGGATATTTCAGTAAATATGAATGTGCCTTTGGAGCAAAAAGTACATTTAAAATTTGATGCGCCAGTCAAAACCGTGCTGAAAGAAAACCTGCATATTCCACTCAATGCAAATTTAAAAACCAACATTCCTATTGAAGGTAATTTGAATGTTCCAATTAAAACGGCATTGAAAGCGACAGTGGACGTACAAAATACGTTGCCCGTTCAAATTAAAAAGGGTGAATTGGTGATTCCACTAAAAACAATGCGACTCAATAGAGAGCATGCCAAAACTGAAGCGAAAGCTCAGGAGTAAGCCATGTGGATATTTCAATCGGCGAAGCGTATCATTTTGAGTTTTATCGCAGTTGCATTGTTGGTTGCGGTACTATTTTGGTTGTATTTAAATATTTATGCGTCGATGCAAGTACGTGCAAAAAATGCAGATATTCAATTGTCGCATTCACTACCCACCAAAATTTCCGTTGGCAATTATTTGCAAACGCAGTCCATCGGGACGTTGGATACGCAGATTGCTTTAGATCGGAAGCTGTAACTGCCCTTAAAGGGAAAATATCTGGCAGATTTGCAGTTTAGTGTAGAGGTTCCGATCTCAGTGGATATTGATTATTCCACCAATATTCAAATTAACCAGACGATGCCGCTTGAGGCGACCACAGATTTGGTGATTAAAAATAAACTTGTGCCGAAATTTCCCTTAAAAATGGACATTCCTGTCAAGTTAGATGTGCCTTTTCATTTGAAAAGAACCTATAACATTCCTATTCGAATTAATTTTAATGGCCCTGTGTATTTTGAGTTTAATGAAAAAGTTGATTTGCATGTGGTACATCAGTTTGCACCACAGCTAAAACTGAATGACCCGATGACCATGCGAAAAATTGCAACCTTTAATGCCACGATGTACAACGCAGAGCGTAATACCAAGGCAAATTTAGATATGAATATGGATTTGCCGATAAAAAATGTACATCCATAAGCATGATTCAACTCAAAAAAAGCCCGAATCAATTCGGGCTTTTTTGTGGGTTCAATCTTATTTTAAAGCAGCTTCAACAGCACTACGTAGAGAAGTAGTTGGGTGACCGAGTAACTGTTCCAAGTCCTTACGATCACTTTGCATCGCACCGTCAATGCTATTGATATCGGCATCGACGATCACATCTACAAGACCAGCAGGTAATCCAGCTTGTAATAGACCTTGTGTATAGTCTTCTGTAGTTAGATTTTGATAGTGAACATTTTGACCTGAAACTTGCTGTAGGGTTTCAGCAAGCTGTGCCAATGTGAAACTGTCTGAGCTTGCAAGTTCATAGGTTTTATTCTCATGACCAGAGCTTGTAAGTACTTTTGCAGCTGCTTCAGCATAGTCAGCACGGGTCGCTGCATTAATTTTCCCATCCTTTGCTGCACCAAATAAGGTACCTGTTTCCACCACATGTCCTGCAGCAGCAAGATAGTTTTCGACATACCAGTTATTTCGTAAGAAGGTATAGGTTAAACCACTAGCTTGAATCAGACTTTCTGTTTCACGATGTTCTTGAGATAAACCCAATGGTGACGTATCTGCACGTAACAGGCTGGTATAAGCAAGATATGGAACTTTCGCTTCTACTGCAGCATCAATTACGGCTTTGTGTTGTGGAGTACGCCGACCAATTTCATTGGCAGAAATGAGTAATAATTTATCGACACCTTGTAGTGCAGGAACAAGTGTATCTGGTTGATCATAGTCAAAATGACGAAGTTCGATGCCTTGAGCTTGTAGAGATGCTGCTTTTTCTGGTGATCGAACTAAAGCGATGATGTTTTCGGCCGCGGTTTCTTTCAATAAAAATTGAAGGACCAATTGGCCTAGTTGACCTGTTGCACCTGTAATTGCGATTTTCATATTTAAACCCTCTGATTGTTGAATCAATGATCTTGATGGTTGAATCTTAATCTGTTAACTTACTAAATGTAAGTACGTACCAAAAAGTAAGTTAGTGACTTTGAGGAAAGATTTAATGAACACATACGCTACAAGTAAATTATTAGGTCAAGTTTTATCCACAGATTGTCCATCTCGAGAAATATTGGAACATCTCACCAATAAATGGTCAGTATTAGTTTTACGTTGTTTGACTGAAGGGGTACACCGTTTTAGTGAACTTAAGCAACGTATCGAAGGGGTAAGCGAAAAGATGCTGGCTCAAACGCTGAAAATGCTCGAGCAAGATGGTTTTATCTTACGGACAGTCTATCCAGTCGTGCCACCCAAAGTTGAATATCAACTGACTTTAATGGGCTCACAGGCTGCAGAAAAGTTAATGCATCTGATTGGTTGGGTTGAACGAACCTTGCCTGAAATTATTGAAGCCAAGGATAATGCACGTAAATAGCTTTCAGAAATGGGGAGTGAAATTCGTTTGCTATTTATCAAAGCTATTTTGATGATGAGCTAAAGATTTTCGAGCGATGTGCGGATTTTCCTAAAAATTTGCATCAGCACCAAGATGAATGAAATTTATAGTATTGCTGAATAATATTGTTCGAGAAATTCTTTAAAATATGGCAGAATAAGCGGTTTTAAAGTTTTTAGAGGATTGGCAAACATGCGCTTTGTTGATGAAGCAGTCATTACCGTAGAGGCTGGCGACGGTGGCAATGGCGTAGCCAGTTTTCGCCGTGAAAAATTCGTACCATTTGGTGGTCCAGATGGTGGTGATGGTGGTCGTGGCGGTAACGTATACGTTCAAGCCGACAACGACACAAGTACCCTAGTAGATTATCGTTATACACGTAAATTCCGTGCAGAACGTGCTAAAAATGGTCGTGGAGCGAACTGCTCAGGCCGTGGCGGTGAAGATACCGTATTGCTCGTTCCAGTGGGCACAACAATTGTAGATACAGAATCTGGCGATATCATCGGCGACTTAGTGGCTGACGGTCAGCGTGTGTTAGTGGCAGCAGGTGGTGAAGGTGGTTTGGGTAATACTCACTTCAAATCTTCAACCAACCGTTCTCCACGTAAATGTACACACGGCTCAAAAGGCGAATATCGTGAAATTCGTCTTGAATTAAAAGTACTCGCAGACGTTGGTTTGTTGGGTATGCCAAATGCGGGTAAATCAACCTTTATCCGTGCAGTTTCAGCAGCAAAACCAAAAGTTGCAGATTATCCATTTACCACAATGGTGCCAAACCTAGGTGTGGTTGATGCCGATAGTCACCGTTCATTTGTAATGGCGGATATTCCGGGTCTAATCGAAGGGGCTGCAGAAGGTGCTGGTCTAGGTATTCGATTCCTGAAACACTTGGCGCGTACACGTATTTTATTGCACATCGTAGATGTTCAACCGATTGATGGTTCTGACCCTGCGTACAATGCAAAAGCAATTTTGGAAGAGTTGAAAAAATTCTCCCCAACACTTTCAAAATTACCTGTTGTATTGGTACTCAATAAAGTAGACCAATTGGCGGCTGAAACGCGTGATGAATGGTGTGATCACATTCTCGAAGAGTTGCAGTGGAAAGGCCCTGTATTCAAAACTTCAGGTTTAACGTTTGAAGGTACTAAAGACGTTGTGTATTACCTGATGGATCAAATTGAAGAGCAGCGCGAACGCGAAACTGAAGATCCTGAATATGCTGCAGAAGTTAAAGCATTCCGTGATCAGCTTGAAGCTGAAACACGTGAGCAAACGCTTGCTGCGAAAGAAGCATATCGTGAAATGCGTCGTCAACAACGTCTGGCAGGTCAAGGTGAAGACTTTGATGATGAATTTGAAGACGGTGATGATGAGGCAGAATCGTACTACGTACGTTAATTGCTGAATAAGTGTCAAAGCAAACAAGTCTGAGGACAAGATGATAGAAGTGGTAGATGGGCAACGTCAGCTCAAGGGTTGTAAACGTATCGTTGTTAAAATCGGATCATCACTACTCACAGCAAACGGAAAAGGGTTAGATCTGGATGCAATCTCGCATTGGGCGGGACAAATTGCAGAACTACACAATGCAGGACACGAGATCATTCTTGTGTCTTCCGGTGCTGTGGCTGAAGGGATGGTTCGTATGAATTTGGACAACCGACCCACAGATCTACCCAGTCTACAGGCTTGTGCTGCCATTGGTCAGATGGGCTTAATTCATACTTGGTCTAGCGTATTAGAACAACGTTCGATTCGTACAGCACAAGTGCTGTTAACGCATGATGACTTGGCAGACCGTCGTCGCTATTTAAACTCATGTGATGCTTTGCAGCATTTGATCGATTGGCGTGTGATTCCTGTGATCAATGAAAATGACACAGTGTCGACTGACGAAATCCGCTTTGGCGATAACGATACTTTAGCTGCGATGGTGGCTGGACAGGTTCATGCAGACCTCTTGGTGATTCTAACTGACCAAGAAGGTATGTTCGACTCTGACCCTCGTTCGAATCCAGATGCAAAACTGTTCCATACAGTACGTGCAATGGATGAATCATTATTCGATATGGCTGGCGGCGGCGGTAAATTCGGTCGTGGCGGTATGTTGACCAAAGTTCGTGCGGCACGTTTGGCAGCCAAGTCAGGTTGTCCAACAGTGATTGCAAGCGGCGATAGCGACAATGTGCTTTCACGTGTGATGGCCGGTGAATTACTCGGTACTTTATTCATTACGGATAATGACCGTGTCACAGCCCATCAACAATGGTTAGCTGCACACTTACAAACAGCTGGTCGTTTAGTAATTGATGATGGCGCAGTCAAAGCCATTCGTGATAATCACCGCAGTTTATTACCTGTAGGTGTGAAAGCAGTTGAAGGGCATTTCGAGCGTGGTGATGTGGTGGAATGTGTCGATACACAAGGTCACCGTATTGCGGTCGGACGTGTGAACTTTAGTTCACGTTCAGCTGAGATCGTCAAAGGTCTGGCATCAGACAAAGTGCATCAGGTACTCGGTGAAGCACGTTCACTGGAAATGATTCACCGCAATCATATGTCGATCTATTAAGTTAAAGAAATGTAAAAAATCCCGCTTTCGAGCGGGATTTTTTATGGCATGCCATTTGAATATAACGATAAAAATAGAAATAAGAGGAAAAGAAGATGAGCGAAATTCAATATTTAAACATTCAAGATCTAAAAGATGAGCAGGCTCAACTGTGCGAATTATTGGCACAATGTGTGCAAGATGGTGCATCACTGGGTTTTTTAGCTAAAGAATCTAAGTCGCACTATGATGAATATTGGTCTGCTGTGACAAAGGATATTCAAAAGCATAAAACCTTTTTGTGGGCGGCGCTACAAAGCGGTGAAATTGTGGGCACAGTACAATTGGTTCGTGCCACCAAAGCCAATGCACTGCATCGTGCTGAGATTGAAAAACTTATGGTGCATCCAAAGGTACGTCAGCGAGTCATTGCTCACCAACTATTAACACTTGCAGAAGATCAAGCAAAACACTTGAACTTGAAATTACTTGTACTTGATACGCGTACAGGCGATTTCGCTGAAAGGCTGTATGAAAAATTTAACTTTATAAAAACCGGGATCATTCCACAATTTTCATTGGGCCATACGGGTGCATTAGATTCAACGACATTATTTTATAAATTATTGTCTTAAGTTAAAGTTGATGAATTTTTTAGACCAAAACTCCTGCACAGATGCAGGAGTTTTTTCATTAAAGGTTCTTTTGATTAACCCGTTTAGAGAGTTCTTCCGCACTTTCAACTCGTTCAGAATAGCGATCTGTGAGGTAGGCAGATTGACCACGTGTGAGTAGGGTAAATTTATATAGTTCCTCCATTACATCGACAATGCGAGTGTAATAAGAGGAAGGTTTCATGCGATCATTTTCATCAAACTCTAAAAATGCTTTTGCAACGGAAGATTGATTTGGAATCGTGATCATCCGCATCCAACGCCCAAGGATGCGCATTTGGTTAACAGCATTAAAAGATTGCGAACCACCACTGACTTGCATTAACGCCAGCGTTTTACCTTGAGTAGCACGAATGGCACCTGACGCTAAAGGAATCCAATCAATTTGTGCTTTCAATATAGAGCTCATCGCGCATGTCGTTCTGGCGAACACCAAACCATGCCTTCAGACCATGCAAGTAATTCATGTAATTCCTGAACTTTGGGATGTGAAGTTTCAGCATCTTCAGGCAGTGGAAGACCTTTAGGATGAAAAATTTTGACTTCTGCACCAAAATGTTCAAGGATTCGACCCGCCTCCAATACCGTTAGGCGGCTAAATGAGCGTTCACGGTTAGAGCCATATAGCAGCAGAATGCGTGGCGGATGTTCAAGTGCTTTAGCTTGAACTTGTTCAAAACGCGGTGTTTCAAGTAAATCTAGTTGAATATTGGGGAGCTTCATTTTAGTTCTCTTTATACCATTTGCGTTTTAGCCAGAGCGATACACTCACTAATGCAATAAGCACAGGCACTTCAACCAATGGGCCAATAATCGTGGTAAATGCAATCGGAGATGCAATGCCAAAGGTGGCGATGGCAACAGCGAGGGCAAGTTCAAAATTATTACCCGCTGCGGTAAAGGATATGGCAGTGGTTTTGGCGTAATTATTACCCATCCATTTGCTCATCAAAAAGCTAATGAAAAACATCACCACAAAGTAGATCGTGAGGGGAATGCCAATACGCAGTACATCCATTGGAAGGCTCAAGACATCTGCACCTTTGAGGCTAAACATCACCACAATGGTAAAGAGTAATGCCATTAAACTGATGGGGCTGATTTTGGGTATAAATTGATTTTTATACCAATCCAGACCTTTTTGTTTTACCAATATGGCACGCGTTAGGAAACCGAGCAGGAAGGGAATGCCTAGATACACCAATACTGCATGTGTGATGGTCCAAAAGCTGACTTGGATCACTTGTGCTTCTATACCAAAATAAGGCGGTAAAAAACTCAAAAAGAACCATGCGTAGGTACTAAAAAATGCAATTTGGAAAATACTGTTAAATGCCACTAAAGCCGCAACGTATTGGTTATCCCCGCAAGCTAAATCATTCCAAACCAGAACCATCGCAATACAACGTGCTAAACCAATCAGAATCAAACCGGTCATGTATTCAGGGTAGTGTTGTAAAAAAACGATCGCCAAAATAAACATCAGGCAAGGCGCAATTAACCAATTTTGAACCAGTGATAGGTACAAGGTACGTTTATCTTTAAACACTTCAGGCAGGGCTTTGTAATCCACTTTAGCCAAAGGCGGATACATCATCAGGATTAAACCAATGGCAATCGCAATATTGACATCACCGATATTGAGTTGATTTAAAGCCCTTGAAGCACTTGGAATATACACGCCAATCGCAATGCCTAGCCCCATTGCGATAAAAATCCATAGCGTTAGATTGCGGTCTAGAAATGACAGTTTTGCAGCAGCCATTATTGGATCTCTGAAATTTTTTGGATTTCTAGGTTGAGTTCTTCACGACTTAATTGCGTAAAATCGAGTGCAAATAAAGCATCTAAACGGCGGTTAATATGCGCCACGGTATCAAGAAATGCTGCAAGTTTTATTTCATCTACAAGCTCTAAATGGGAAGGATCTTCTAAGCCCCAGTGGGCTTTGATGGCAGAGCCTAAGTAAATTGGGCAAGCTTCTTGAGCGGCAGAACCACAGACGGTAATTACCACATCGGGTTGATATTGTTCACATGCTGCGATGGTTTTACTCGACAAACCCTCAGTCGGTAGATTGAGGTTTTGTAGGGTTTTCAAGGTAAACGGGTGGACTTGTCCTGAAGGTTTACTACCTGCGCTATAGGCATGGAAACCTTCAGGGGCACGATGGTTAAAAAGTACTTCGGATAAAATGCTGCGGCAGCTATTGCCAGTACATAGAAATAAAAAATTCATAGCGTTTCACACAATGTTGTAGTGCCTTTCGGAGAGTTTAAATCGAGATTTTTAAATCGTTCTTGGTGACGCATGACATCAAGTATTTGTGTACACCAAGTAGGCAGTACAGGGTGAATGGAGTAATAAACCCATTGACCTTTACGCTGATCACTCAGCACACCTGATGAACGCAGTAAAGCCAAATGACGTGAAATTTTGGGTTGGCTTAATTCAAGATACTCAGTGAGTTCGCAGACGCAGAGTTCACCTTTACATGCCAACAGCATGATGATGTTCAGACGAGTCTCATCTGCAAGTAATTTGAAAAATTCAGTCTGTTCCATGTTTATCTGTATATATGGATTTACATATATCTTCACATATGAATATGTGGATGTCCATATGTGTTGTTCAATAAAAATCCCACACGCGGTGGGATTTTGATATTTAGACCAGTTTAAAAGTCGAATGAAGTTTGTAAGAAGAAGCTACGTGGTTGACCTATATATTTACCACCTGTTGCATCTGATGAACGGGTGAAATACTGTTTATCAAAGACATTCTTAATACCAGCAGCAACTTTAACCCCTTGTAGCGAACCGCCAAAGTCATAGCCGGTACGCACAGCAAAAGTTGAATAGCCTGGAATATCGCCCAGTTTACCATTTGCCGTTTCTTCAGTTTGGTAGATCCCCGAATCTTGGTTAGCTGGGGCACGTTGTTTAGATTGAGCATACATGTCGGCATTGATTGACCAAGCATCGTATTTATAGCCTAAGCCAAAGTTTGCGACATTTTGTGAATAGAAGGGCAAATCTTTACCTTTAAAGTTACCTGCTTCAGCAACTGCTTTGGTATAGGTGTAATTACCATAGGCTTTTAAGCCTTCGAGATTGTTAGCTAAATGTCCAAAGTCATAGCTAAAACCGGTTTCGATCCCTTTATGACTTGTAGCACCGAGGTCAGTCCAAATGCCATTGTTTGCAGCATCACGTTCTAAAATCAGTTCTTTGTCAAAATCTAGATAAAACGCAGTTAATTCAGCGCTCAAACCATTGCCTAAATATTTGGTACCAATTTCATAGTTATTAGACTTTTCAGGATGTAAGCCATCTAAGGTGGTGACCGCTGTAGTGCCTTGTGTTGTCGCTAACTGGTTATATTGCTGTGGACCAAAAGAAACACCTGCATTAGCAAAGAAATTCCAATGGTCTGTTGCTTTATACAGGACAGCTAAACTTGGTAAAAATTCATCTGATTGGATTGATGGATGAACAGTATTTTGTAATACGCCATTTTTATAGGCACTAAAACTGTTTTGCGTATCAATCAATTCAAAACGAACGCCAGGTGTAATATTCCATTTACCTAGTTCTATACGGTTATCAATATAAGCTGCGTGTGCTTTGGTGCCACCCGCACTGCGGGTACGTGCTATAAACTGACCGGGTTCAGCATCTGCAGCGTATTCAGTACGGCCTGCGAACTCGGTGCTTTCTTCATCCATATAACGGTAGCCTACAGTCACTTCATTCAGCGTGCTACCTAAGCTATAGCTACGAGAATAACGTGGCTCAATGGCAAAGACTTTATAATCACGCGGTGAAGTATCTAAGCGATGATTGCCATTGGTTAAGGTGGATTCAAGATTGCTGGTACGGAATGAATCGATGTAATAACTTAAAAGTTCAAAGTTGTTCGTGTCTCTTTATGTGTATAACGCAGCGATACATCTGAACGACGGCCAGTGAAAAAATCACGATAATGCGACGTTTGATATGGATTTGCTTCGAATTCAGCAGTGCTTAAACCTTCAGGCATTTCACCTGTACCATCGTAGTGATGTAAATTTAACGCGATTTTATCCTGATCAGTGATGTCATAAGCGGTTTTTAACATGACATCATCAATGTCATTTTTATTGTTCGCTTCACGATAACCGTTGCCTTTAGTGCCTGAATAAAGTAAGGCAAGACCTAAACCATTATCTAATGTTCCACCAACAAACAGACTAGGACCTAATTTTACCTGATCTGTACCTGTTGCATATTCAGAGTTTAATGCCACGGTACCTTTAAAGTCTTCAGGAATGCTACGTGTGGCAAAGTTGATAATACCGCCGACATTTTGTGGCCCAAAACGGACAGAACCTGCACCACGGACTACATCAACAGATTCTATATTTCCTAAAGAGACAGGCGCCATCGAAAGCTGTGGTTGGCCATACGGTGCAAATGACATTGGTATGCCATCGATCAACACAGTTGAACGTGGAGAGAGGCGAGAAGTTAATCCACGAACGCCAATATTTAATGAAACATCGCTACCGCCAGTACCATTATTTTCTTGAACCTGAACACCAGGAACTTGGCGTAACGCATCTTTAAGAGATGTTGCTGCGCTTTCGTTTAAGCGTTTACGGTCAATGATGGTCCGCGCACCGGCATGCTTTTGCACCTTTTTTTCATTGGCGTTTTCCAGCCAGTTCCCTTGAGTTTCAATGGTGATGGTGGGTAAAACATCTGCTTGTGCTGTCTCTGTATTTTCAGCAGCAGAAGCCATAGTGGCAACCATGCTTATACCTATGGCAATACTCAGCGGTAATAGCGGGAAATTTTGAAGCTTTAGAGATTTTTTGCTTGAACTATACATAAAAGTGTGAGCAATGGAGAGAGAGCGCGTATCATAATCTTGAGTGCGATAAATTTAAATAAGGATGATTATCATTTAAAACTATGAGTTTGATTAAGCTAATAGACTTTTTAATTTAAATAAAGAATAAGTGAAATTTGTAATCAAAAAAACCGCGCTAAAGCACGGTTTTTTAAAATGAATTTAATTATTTAAACTGGATAGAGCCGTTTGCACTGACCGTGATTTTAGATTCACCACCTGCCATTTCTTGTTCTGGAATTGCATCAGCTGCTGCAGCTTTCATCATGGCCATACGTGGTACAGGCTGACCACCATAATTGCTGGTATTTAAATTAATATTAACTAAGTTATAGCCTGATTTATTCCATGCTTGAGCGAGCGCTTGGGCACGTTGTTGAAAGTTTTTAGAGGCTTCAACCATCAACTCATTTTCTACTTTTTTACGCTGTGCATCTGACACACTAAAGCTGATGGATTGAGTTTGGAAATTTTGTTGTAACTCGCTCACCAATTGGCTAGCTGCTTTAAAGTCTGTACTTTCTAAACGCACTTCGGCACGACCACGCCATTCTTTCAATTTACGACTGTCATTGTCATAAATCGGGTAGGTGCTTTGAGATCCCGTTTCGATTTTTACCGCAGGGTATTTACGGGCTGTGTTCACCGCTTGGGTCATCAATTGGTTGATTTGGGTAGCAAGTTCAGCCGGTTGTTTATTTGACTTTTCAATATATAAAACGGCATGCATTTGGTCGTTCGACACTTGGCGAGTGGCATCCGCCTGAATGTTCACGATGTTGTAATTGAGTGGGTCGGCTGCTTGAGTTGCTGCTGCCAAACCTAGACCGGATGCTAATAAAACAGTAGATAAGATAATTTTACGCATTGTTATGACCTATTCTTCTTTCAGAATGACTAATTTAGCTTATGCTCTTATCTTAAAAGGGGATTGTGATGGATTAAAGGAAAATCTGTGGTGGGATTGTAAATCTTTCAAGAAAAATAAATGCAGTGCTTGATGAATATTTATTTAAATAATCAGCACTTAGTTGTTTAAATAATTGAAGATTACAATAATCATTCATAAGTTGTAAAAAAGCATAAAATAAAAAGGTTTTCTTTGTTTTGTCACACTGTAAGATGATAATTCAAGATATCCATGGAATAGATCTGTTTTTTCTCTAAATTATCTTTTTATTTGATCATAAAAGTGATTTATTTTCTTGAAAAAGTCTGTATCATCCGCCTCCTAGTTAGCCCATACTCAAAGAGCTTTTAAAGCTAACTAGAAACTCATAAAGCACCGAGTCAAAGGACCGCAAGTCACCCGACTTATTTCTTTCAACCCATATCAGAGATGGTAATTCGATATGAGCGTTTCTTCTGTAAACCCTGCCACTAATTCTACTAACGAATACTATTTGACTCGCCAAAGCCAGATGGAATCCAATGTTCGTAGCTATCCGCGTAAACTTCCACTTGCGATAGCAAAAGCTTTAGGTTGTTGGGTTACTGATGTTGAAGGTACAGAGTACCTCGATTGTTTAGCTGGGGCAGGAACATTGGCATTAGGCCATAATCATCCTGCGGTAATTCAAAGTATCCAAGACACACTTGCAAGTGGCCTCCCATTGCATACTTTGGATTTAACAACGCCTTTAAAAGATGCTTTTACTGAAGCACTACTTGAGCAATTACCTGGTGGTAAAGAAGAGTATTGTCTACAGTTCTGTGGCCCGTCTGGTGCAGATGGTACAGAAGCAGCAATTAAATTAGCAAAAACTTACACAGGTCGTAGTTCAGTAATCAGCTTCTCAGGTGGCTACCATGGTATGACTCACGGTTCTTTAGCAATGACAGGTAATTTGTCTGCTAAAAATGCTGTGAACGGCTTAATGCCGGGTGTTCAATTTATGCCGTATCCGCATGAATACCGTTGCCCATTAGGCATAGGTGGTGAAGCGGGTGTAGACGCATTAACGTATTATTTCGAAAACTTCATTGAAGACGTAGAAAGCGGTGTAACGAAACCTGCAGCTGTAATCTTGGAAGCAATCCAAGGCGAAGGCGGTGTAGTGACTGCACCTGTAAAATGGTTAAAGAAAATCCGCGAAGTGACTGAAAAGCACAACATCGTGTTGATTCTTGATGAAGTACAGGCTGGCTTTGCACGTTCAGGTAAAATGTTTGCCTTTGAACATGCAGGTATTGAGCCAGACGTCGTTGTAATGTCTAAAGCAGTTGGTGGTAGCTTACCACTTGCAGTATTGGGTATTAAACGTAAGTTTGACGCATGGCAACCCGCAGGTCACACGGGTACATTCCGTGGAAACCAACTTGCTATGGGTACTGGTCTTGCAACAATCAAAACCATCAAAGAACAAAACTTGGCTCAAAACGCACAAGAGCGTGGCGACTTCTTACAAGCTGAAATTAAAAAATTAGCGGTAGAATTCCCATGTATCGGCAACGTACGTGGCCGTGGTTTGATGATTGGTGTTGAAATTGTTGATGAACGTCAAAAAGCAGATCACATGGGGTCTTTACCAGGTGATTCTCAATTGGCAGCAGCAATTCAAGCAGCATGTTTCAACAACAAATTGTTGTTAGAAAAAGGTGGTCGTAATGGTACTGTAATTCGTTTACTTTGCCCATTGATCATTAACCAAGCTGAATGTGAAGAAGTAATTGTTCGCTTCAAAAAAGCACTTGCTGAAGCACTAGTTGCAGTTCGAGGCGCGTAATGGTTGATTTTGCAGAACATCGTAAAGCGTTATTCTGCAATGATGCACAATCCATTGCTGACTATCAGTCAGCAATGGGCGAAGCGGTTAAAGCCGTTTCTGCATGGTTGCAAAATGACAAAATGTACACCGGCGGTAGCATTAAAGAGCTTCGTAGTGCAATTGCATTCAATCCTTCAAAAGAAGGTATGGGTGTACAAAAATCACTAGACCGTATGGTTGAGCTGTTCTTAAACAAAAGCTTAAAAGTACATCACCCACATTCTTTAGCGCATTTGCATTGCCCAACAATGGTAACAAGCCAAATCGCTGAAGTGCTCATTAACGCGACAAACCAATCTATGGACTCATGGGATCAAAGCCCTGCCGGTTCATTGATGGAAGTTCAGTTAATTGACTGGCTTCGCCAAAAAGTTGGTTATGGTGCAGGTCAAGCAGGTGTATTCACCTCTGGCGGTACGCAGTCTAACTTAATGGGTGTTTTGCTTGCACGTGATGCATGTATTGCTAAAAACTGGAAAGACGAAAACGGCAATCCGTGGTCTGTTCAGCGTGATGGCGTACCTGCAGAAGCAATGCGTAACGTCAAAGTGATCTGTTCTGAAAATGCACACTTCTCTGTGCAAAAGAACATGGCCATGATGGGTATGGGTTTCCAATCTGTTGTCACTGTTCCTGTAGATGCAAATGCACGCATGGACATGGATGCACTTGAGAAAACCATGGCGCACCTTCAAGCTGAAGGCAAAATCGTGGCATGTGTAGTTGCAACTGCGGGTACAACTGATGCGGGCGCGATTGACCCATTGAAAGAAGTGCGTGCAATCACCAATAAATATGGCGCGTGGATGCATATCGACGCAGCATGGGGCGGTGCACTGATTCTTTCAAATGACTATCGTTCAATGTTAGACGGTATTGAACTGTCTGACTCAGTAACGCTTGATTTCCATAAGCATTACTTCCAAACGATTTCATGTGGCGCATTCTTGCTGAAAGATGAAGCGAACTATCGTTTCATGCATTATGAAGCTGAGTACTTAAACTCTGCTTATGATGAAGAGCATGGTGTACCTAACTTAGTGTCTAAGTCACTGCAAACCACTCGCCGTTTTGATGCGTTGAAATTGTGGATGACAGTTGAGGCGCTAGGTGAAGAGCTTTACGGTTCGATGATCGATCATGGTGTAAGTCTTACACGTGATGTTGCAGATTATATCAATGCAACTGACGGTCTAGAAATGCTGGTTGATCCGCAATTTGCATCGGTATTGTTCCGTGTGATCCCTGAAGGTTACCCAGCTGAATTGTTAGATACATTGAACCAAAACGTTGCAGACGAATTGTTTGCTCGTGGTGAAGCGAATATTGGTGTAACTAAAGTAGGTCAGGTTCAATCTTTGAAAATGACGACTTTAAGCCCAGTAGCGACTTTAGATAACGTGAAGAATTTACTTGCTCTTGTGCTTGCAGAAGCGGATCGTATCAAAGGCCCAATCGCTGACGGTACATATACACCTGCAATTGACTAATTGTCATTTTGTAGTTGTAGAAGAAGGAGCTCATTTGAGCTCCTTTTTTTTAAATGAAAAGGCGCTTAATTTATTACATGGCCACAATTTTTCATTGAGTGATGATAGTTTACTGTGTAGGCAGATTTTTACTTTGACGGATCAAAGTAACTAAAATCCTTCTCAGGCAAAAGGTACATCCATGTGACCTTTACCTTACAGCGACATCCCTGTCGCCAGTCACGATAGTCATTGATGTTTATCATTTGATGAATGAGATACCACTTAATATTTATAACCAATAGAAGGCTTGTAAAGGAGTTTCCCTCTCCTTGTAGGCATAGGTATCTACACATTTTTTATAAATTGAATGCGATCTGAGCAATCGCATTCAGCTCATCAGACGAATACTCTGACAACAACTGAAGAGTGTTTAATAGTATTGAAAGCCCTGCCAGTATGGCAGGGGCACTTTCTAATTTTCCCCTTTTCTGTTGCCTACCTGAAATTCGGGTGAGAAATGCCCGAATTCTTATATTCTGCTCATCTGTACCACGCTGTA
>NZ_VOZA01000121.1:0-1489 GCF_013420015.1 Acinetobacter sp. YH12039
ACGTATAGGAAGAATAAACGCCCTTTTCACCCAAGTCCAACAGCTTTGGACCGCAGTTGACTCTTTCGACACCCCTGCGATGCAACCCAATCCGGCTGACGGGGAGCCAGCAACGCTGAAAATTTACCCTCCTCTTTCCCACTAGCGGCTCCTTTTCCGACAACCAGCACGGCGGATCCCTGCCGCGGCGCTGTGAACGCAGCATTTTGATTGGTATCGTTGGCCTTCAGGCTCGTCAGTCAAACAGACCCAGGAGCAGCTCAGCCGGTGGCGCCCGGCTTTCGGGTAACGCCCTGGTCCCGCTGGTTTCGGCTTTGTGCTTCAGGTGATCAAGGATCTGCTTGATCACTATAGGGTCTTCAATGCAGGCGATGACTTTCATGGCGCCGCCGCAGCCGCTGCAGGTCTCGATGTCGATATTGAAAACACGCTTGAGCCGTTGCGCCCATGTCATCGACGCTCGCCGTTGTGCTGGTGTTGCCGGTTCATCAGCCACCCTGACCTTGTTGCCCCTGCCCCGTTTTGCCGGCGTGACCAACGCCCGGTGCCGACTGTTGGGTGCGAACACCCCGTGGAAGCGGGTTAGGTTGACTCTGGGCTTCGGTACCAGGGCGGCCAGCCTTGCAATGAAATCCAATGGTTCGAAAATGACGTGCGTGGTGCCGTCCCGGTACGGCGTCTTGAGCTGGTAGCGCACGTTGCCGCCTCGTGTTAACGACAGCCGCTTCTCGGATACCGCCGGGCGGCTGATGTACCGGCACAGCCGTTCGAGCTTCTTGCGTTCATCGGCCCTGGCCGCCACGCCGGCGTGCAGGCTGAACCCGGCTACCTTGCCAATCCCGTCACCGAACGGATCACCACTGGTCGGCAGAGTTTGCAAAGTGAACACCTTTCGCCCCGCCTGTGAACCGACAGCGATACGGTAAGTGATCGAGTGCCCCAGCAGGGGTGTCATCGGGTCGTCATCCACCGCATCCGAGGCCAGATAGCTGTTTTCGACATCCCGTTCCAGCAGGCCTTGCCGTTCCAGATAGCGACCCACCCGGTGGGCGATGGTGTGCGTCAGCTGGGTGAGCTCTGGGCTGGTCGGCGCCTTGACCCAGCGGAAACGCGCTGAGCCGTGGGATTGCTCGACATACACACCGTCGAGAAACAGCATGTGGAAGTGAACATTCAGATTGAGCGCCGATCCAAAACGCTGGATCAGGGTGACCGCGCCCGTCTTGGCCACTTGGTGGGTATGGCCCGCTTTCTTGACCAGGTGCGTGGCAATGACGCGGTAAACGATGCCCAGCACCCACCCCATGATCTCGGGCCGGCTGGCAAACAGGAAACGCAGCTGAAACGGGAAGCTCAACACCCACTGACGCATGGGTTGTTCAGGCAGTACTTCATCAACCAGCAAGGCGGCACTTTCGGCCATCCGCCGCGCCCCACAGCTCGGGCAGAAACCGCGACGCTTACAGCTGAAAGCGACCAGGTGCTCGGC
>NZ_VOZA01000122.1:0-1475 GCF_013420015.1 Acinetobacter sp. YH12039
AGTTTGCGTGTGCTCATCAGGATATGCGCGTGATAATTGCGTTCATCACTACCAGATCCAGTATGCGGTGCATGAATACAGGCATCGACGGCTACCTGGTGTCTGTCCACGATACTGGCGCATAGCTCTTCGAGCATGGCCAGGCGTTGTTCCTGATTTAATTCACTTGGAAAAGCGATTTCAAATTCTCGGGCAACTGTCGAGTTTTTTCGGGTTTCCCGTTGTTCAACTTCGTTCCAGAGTCTTTCCCGGTTTTTTAAATGTTCTGGTGCGCCTTCGGGTAAATAAATTTCTTTATATTCCACACCTGTTTTTCGGCTGTAATCATGTTCTCGGCCCTCACGTTCACAATAGATCTTTTCACCTGCCCGATAGGCAATCGCAGCAGTGGCGGAACGCCCTGCTGATCTTGCTACGGTTTTAACTGAAAAGTGGTAAATCGCCATGTCTGTTTTTCGCTTTTAAATTTTCACGTAGTGAAATACAACCGTGAATACGGTTGTCGGGGTATTGGGGAGACCCCAATCGTACTTGCAAACGAAGTTTGCATAAGTGCGCTCTTCGAGGAAAACATTACTATACATATAGCACCTTGAATGCATATTCAAGTGCGCTTATGTTAGGGATGGTTTCCCAGGATGATGGTAGTGGATTAATGAGCGTTACTGAAACACTAGACAGCAAAATCAAAGCACAGGAAGAAAAGCTAAAGCAGTTAAAGGCTCAAAGACAGGCAGCACTGGCAAGAGAACGTGCTAAAGAGAAAGAACAAGCTCGAAAGGATGATACCAGACGCAAAATTTTAATTGGATCCTGTATGCTAAAGATCACTGAAGATGATGAACAAGCCAGAGCTAAATTAATTGCTCAGATGGATAAGTATTTAACAGATGAGCGTGACCGAAAGCTTTTTAATTTATAAATTTTGAGGGATAAGTAGTGGAAGATCCAACACTTAATAAGTTAATACGTAATACAGAATTATTCTTCGAACATCACTGGAATGTAGACCTATTAGGAAAGCCTCCTGAATGGTCACCAGTACATTTTAATTTTGGAAAAATTCCTAATTACGATAAACAAGGTGTATATGCGTTTGTCAAAGGGGATTTAGTGACTTATATCGGTGTTGGGACTTCTAGAGGTGCTGGCCGTTATCGTGGTAATGGCTTAAGCGCCAGGGTAATGAAATATTGCCGATGGAATGAAGATAAAACTGAATATATTGCGATAGATCCAAGACTGAAAGATGCTGGATCCATCATTACAATAGGCTTTGAGCGTGATACGGCTTATTTAGCAAATGCCCTAGAAGTTTTTCTTATCTCTAAAATCCAACCTGTCCACAATGTGGTTAAAGTTGGTATGTAATTTCGCATAAGAAATTTTATGTTAAATGATTGTTAGAAATGCCCCTTGATCGAGGCATTTTCTATAAAGAATACTAAAAACTAATTAAAGCCAACCAAGTTTCA
>NZ_VOZA01000123.1:0-1453 GCF_013420015.1 Acinetobacter sp. YH12039
AGGATCAGAAAGCTTGTTTGAATCGATGTATTTCATCCGCAGATTATGCACGAATGCTAAGAAATCCGGAGTGCAAATATTAACCAAAAAGAAGATCGTTTTTTGATTTATGAAAGAGATCTATTAAATTATATATTATCATTATTTCTCATGAAAATCAGCATCAAAACATAGGTGACTTTTATAAACTAAAACGTCTAAAATAAAGTGACCAAAACCACATTAAATGATCTAAATTGATCTAAATTTTAGCCCACCAAAAACCACATCTTACCAATTAAATCATATACTTACAAATAACATCATTTAATGAAATAAATCTCGGTGACCTTGCCAAGGTTGGGGTCATTAAATGTCTTGTGATACTGCTTCTCAAAGAAGTGGATATAGTATTCAACCAGCAGATTGATATCTTCACGGCGTTCTTTCAAAGAAGGAATCAGAACTGGATAGGTAGCTAAGCGGTAATATAGGTCACTACGGAAACGGCCCTCTTCCACTGCTTTTTTTCAGGCTTTCATTGCAAGCCACCATCACTCAAACATTAGTTTTCCGGGTTTTCGTATCACCTAACAGCTCAAACTCGCCAGTTTGCAGTACACGTAGTAAAGTGATGTGTGCTGATAAAAACGGAAACTTTTACTTGGTAAATGGCTTTGTTGCACAAACCTATCTGTAACGGCTTTTTCAGCGATATAATTTCCAAATGAAGAAGCCTACACACAAAATCTACCGCACAACCAATTGGCTCGCATATAACAGAGCTCTCATTAATCATGGGAATATTGCCATTTGGTTCGATCCAAAAACACAATGGTATGCAGAACCTCAAGGCAAACAAGGTCGAAGTCAAACCTACTCCGACATAGCGATTCAATGCTGTTTGATGATCAAATCTATATTTAGACTCACTTTACGCATGGTTACTGGTTTTGTTCAAAGCTTAATTATACTTTGCGGATTAGATTGGACAGCACCAGACTTCACGACGCTTTGTAGAAGACAAAAGTATATTGATATTCAAATTAGCTACCAGAAAAGTCGTGATGGGTTACACCTACTCGTCGACTCTACGGGTTTAAAATTTTTAGGTGAAGGCGAATGGAAGCGTAAGAAGCATCAGCCTGAATACCGTCGGCAATGGCGTAATCTGCATCTTGGTATAGATGCTGAAACACTGCAAATACGTGATGTTCAGCTTACGACAAATAATGTCAGTGATTCACAAGTACTTGGTGATCTACTTGATCAGATTCCTCAAGATGAGCATATTGACTTCGTTTATACCGATGGTGCTTATGACACGAAGCGGTGTCGCCAGTTGATAGAGGTGGTTCCACTTGTTTGAACAACTAAAAGCGTATTTATAAGTGATATTCTGCTCTAGTTAAGCCACCTTGTTTTGTTGCGGTAGCTGATCATAGTAAAACTCATTTGGTGTCATTTTGTCTAG
>NZ_VOZA01000124.1:0-1429 GCF_013420015.1 Acinetobacter sp. YH12039
GGATTCTCATCTCTTAATGCTTCAGGCAACAGACTTTGCGGATAGTTCTGGTAGCAGACCGGACGTAGATAACGGTCAATCGCCAACGTTCCCACAGAAGTACCACGTGCGTCTGAAGTAGCCGGATAAGGTCCGCCATGTACCATGGCATCACAGACTTCTACACCGGTTGGATAGCCATTCAACAATAAGCGGCCTGCCTTTTCTTCCAATACCGGTACTACATCGGCAAACTCCACCAGATCCGATTCATCCGCAATCAGTGAAGCTGTTAACTGTCCATTCATGCTGCTTAAAGCCTGTAGTAACTGGGCTTTGTCTTCTACTTCAATCACAATCGTAGTGGGTCCAAAGATTTCTTCTTGCAGAAGTTGATCACCAGCAAGCAGCAGTTCAACCTCTGCTTTGAAGAGTTGCGGTAATGCCTGCTCCCCTTGTTGCTCCTGACCGGCCAGGTGCTGAATGCCGGAATGCTCGGATAAATGCGATAAGCCAGAAACATAGCTGTTTAATGTCCCTGCATTGAGCATGGTTTGAGCCGGCTTGTTTGCCATGATTTCACTGAGCTGTTCAATGAGCCGTGTATATTCAGGTGATTTAATTCCCAGGATCAATCCTGGATTGGTACAGAATTGGCCACAACCCAGTACTACTGAATCTGCCAGCTCCTGGGCAATCTGATCACCACGGTTTTTTAAAGCTTCAGGCAGCATCAGCATCGGGTTGATACTGCTCATTTCAGCAAAGACCGGAATCGGCTGTGGACGTGCTGCTGCCATATCGCATAGTGCACGGCCACCTTTGAGGGAACCGGTAAAACCGACGGCCTGAATTAATGGATGTTTCACCAGTAAGGCACCGACAGCATTACCATAGATCATGTTAAACACCCCTTTGGGCATGCCTGTTTTCTCAACGGCACGTTCAATGGCCTGAGCCACATAGTCTGCAGTGGCCATATGCCCGCTATGGGCTTTGACCACCACAGAACAACCTGCTGCCAATGCAGAAGCGGTATCACCACCGGCGGTCGAGAATGCTAAAGGGAAGTTACTTGCCCCAAAAACGGCAACTGGCCCTACACCGATTTTAATCTGACGTAAGTCTGGTCGTGGTAAAGGTTGACGGTCTGGTAGTGCGGTATCAATTCGTGCACCCAGGAAATCACCGCGACGTAATACTTTCGCGAACAGGCGCATTTGCCCGCTGGTACGGCCGCGTTCACCTTGCAGACGAGCAATAGGTAAAGCCGTTTCTTGAGAAATCGTATTGAGGAAGTCTTCACCCAAAGCATCGAGTTCATCTGCGATGGATTCTAAGAATAGAGCCCGCTGTTCAGGAGAAGTATGTCGGTAGGTTTTAAATGCAGTATGGGCAGCTTCCACTGCACGGTTGACTTCCTGTTCGGTGGCCTGAAAGAAGTCAAAAG
>NZ_VOZA01000125.1:0-1401 GCF_013420015.1 Acinetobacter sp. YH12039
ACCTGACTTTTTTGTCAAAATGACCGATGCACAACGCCATTTATTTGCAAAAAAAATGTCAGAAATGCCTGAAATGGGGAAATATTCACAAGGTACAGAAAGCTACCAACAATTTGCTATTCGTATCGCTGATATGCTTTTAGAGCCTGAAAAATTCAGAGAGCTTTATCCAATTTTAGAAAAATCAGGATTTCAGCCATGATTAAATTAAATAACCTATCAACCGATCTAAAGCATGTGACCGTTGAATACCTCGACATCGTAAATTATGAAATTGCGAGGGAAAATATATGCGGTTATATCTTCCTATTATCCCGACTATCCAAAGATGCCGAACCCACCGAAAGAATGCAGCTGGAAAGCAAAATAGAGGACTTAATTTACTATCGGGATAATTTGCAGATCGAAGATAAAGAAAATATCCAAAAGGTCTTAAATGAGCTAATTCCAGAGTATAAAGCCGAACAAGAACAACAGAGAGCTAAGAAAAATTAGGCTTTCTTCTTAGCTTTAATTTTTTGCTTTGGCTTAACAATAAATTGCTCTCCCAAGGCCTTTCCTTGTTTAAAAGTGACGATTTCCTTAGCTTCAATTTTAAGTTTTTCGCCAGTTTTAGGATTATGCCCCATTCTTTCGGCACGCTGTTTTACTTCAAAAGTCCCAAAATCAACTAATCGGACATTTTTATCTTCAACTAGGGCTTCTGTAATGACTTCAAGAACAGAATTAAGCACAACTCTTGCTTCGTCTTGATTAATATTTAATTTAGGCGCTAATTTGGCAATTAAATCCGCTTTATTCATAATTAATTTTCCTCAATATTTGGTAAGTCAAAAAGCTGTCTATCTCTATTTTCAGTTAAATATTCATTAAGTTCCGTGAGTATTTTTTCTTTGTTAGCTTCATTAGATTGCATCTTTTTAATTAAGTAAGAACCGAGCAAAATTTTACGCCGAGTATCATCCTTGCGCTCCTGTTCTTTCTTTTTGGTACGTTCTCTTGCTTCAATAGCCTGTTTCTGTGCTTTTAACTGTTTCAGCTTCTCTAACTGGGCTTCAATTTTCTTTTCGATATTTTCAGCAGATTTAGTCATAACGGTTAATTTCGGAATATAGAAAACCACTCAAGCATAAGACCCTATGAATTGAAATTCAAGCGGGTAATATGCTATCGTGTTTTTCATGAAATGCGCACTTACGACTTGGATTTCATCCAAGTCAAAGTTTGCGTAAGGGGAATCCCCTTAACCCCAAAAAACTGCTACGCAATTTTTTAAAAGCAAAAGCACCCCAAGGCGACTGCATGGCAATTTATCATTGTTCCACTAAAACGGTGAACCGAAGTTCGGGGCGAACTGCGGTTGCATCATCTGCATATCGTGCAGGGGAAAAACTCGAAGAT
>NZ_VOZA01000126.1:0-1355 GCF_013420015.1 Acinetobacter sp. YH12039
GGCCAGGCCTCAGCATTTTATTATGGTGATCCCCTGGGCGAAATGCGCCTGGTAAGCAGAGTTTTTGAAATGTAAGGCCTTTGAATAAGACAAAAGGCTGCCTCATCGCTAACTTTGCAACAGTGCCGTTTGCGGAATTGACGATGTACGGCTTCAACGGCATTGGTGGTGTAAATCGGCTTCCTAATCGCTTTAGGGTATTTGAAATAGGCGGATAGTAGATGCCATTTGGTACGCCATGACTGAATGACCACACCATATTTTTCGCCCCATTTTTCTTCTAGCTCATCCAGTGCTACTTCTGCCGCCCCTTTGGTATCAGCACGGTAAATTGGCTTTAAATCAGCCATAAATGCCTTCTGATCTTTACTGGCAACATAGCGTAAAGAATTACGAATTTGATGAACGATACACAGTTGTATTTCTGTTTGAGGGTAAATCGCTGCTATGGCTTCGGGGAAACCTTTTAGTCCATCTACACAGGCAATCAGAATATCCTGAACACCACGATTTTGTAGGTCTGTCAGTACACTCAGTACACTAAGCCAATGGTTCGCCCCTTCGCTTTCCGATAAATACAAGCCGAGTAGTTCCTTCTTACCTTCAACATTTAAAGCTAAAATGGTATAGATCGCTTTGCTCACATAAACACCTTTATCCTTCACTTTGTAATGTATGGCATCTAACCAAACAAAGGGATAAATTGTATCGAGTGGGCGTTGTTTCCATGCTTGTAACTGAGGGAGGAGCTTATCTGTAATATTGGTGATAGCACCATCTGAAATCTCCAATCCATACATATCAGCAACATGCTTTTGAATATCACGATAGCTCATACCAAGTGCATAGAGTGATATGATTTTATTGTCAATTTCTTCTGATAATTTGGTCTGGTTCTTTTTAACTAACTGTGGCTCAAATTCACCATTTCGATCTCTAGGGGTTTCAAGCTCAAATGAACCTGATGTAGATTTTACTGTCTTGCGAGTATAGCCATTGCGGCGATTACCTTGTTTCGGATTCGCTTCAATGTAATTCTCGATTTCTGCTTCAAGAGCAGCTTCGGTCAGTTGTTTAATTAAAGGGGTGAGTATGCCATTTTCTCCAGTCAGTGCTTGTCCTGACTGGAGTTGTTTTAAGGCTGTTTCAAAATCAAATGTAGTTGCCATAATGCATCATTCCTATTTTTAACAGTTTAAGGAAATGACACAGTTTTTTGAACACTACCGGTTCAAGCATGAAAGTTTGACCTTGATAGCTATCAATAATTTTTTTTCTACAATTGAATTGTTGATGTCCTAACTCTGTTACCCCTATAAGATAACTTGAGTGTAGATGAGGATCGTATGCAAAGC
>NZ_VOZA01000127.1:0-1343 GCF_013420015.1 Acinetobacter sp. YH12039
GTTTTGGATGTATTCTCGAATTACATCAATTGTCGCTCCACCTGTTGTAAGTAGACAGTATGCCCTCGTCCAAAGCACAGGTTTCCAATAATAAGGTTTTAGTTCTTCACCGAACTCCTTGCGTATCAGTCTGCTTGATACAGTTTTTAGATTATTGATGAATTTACTTGGCATGATGTTCGGGTGCATATCTAACAATAAGTGAATATGATCAGCTTCACCATTGAACTCAATCAAGTCAATCTCCCAATCAGCACAGTTCTTTTTTACAATTTCTTCAAGCCGATTGATCATCTCATTTGAAAGGCATTTCTTGCGATATTTTGTTACCAACACTAAATGATATGTAAGTTTATAAACACAGTGATAATGTGACTTCATTACATTTACACTAAGCAATTAATTTGCTAAATTATAACCATGAAACAACCTTTTTTGAAAGCGTATAAATATCGCATCTATCCTACTTCTGAGCAGAAAGTGCAATTTGAAAAGCACTTCGGATGCACTCGCTTTATTTTCAATTGGGCTTTAGCACTTCAAACTAAAGCTCATTCTGAAACTCAAAAATTATTATCAAAAAAGGATATTCAAGACCAATTAGTTGCCATGAAAAAACAACCTGAATTCGAATGGTTGAACGAGGTGAATAGTCAATCACTTCTTAGTGGGTTACTTCACCTACACACTGCTTACAACAACTTTTTTCAGCGATTAAAGAAAGGCAAGGTTGAATTCAGAAAGATCAAAGGATATAAACCAAATCCTGATGAAAAACGCCCATTAAGTCATCTTGTCGGCTACCCACGGTTCAAATCCAAGAAAATACCGCAACGGTCTTATCAATGCCCTCAGCACGCAACAGTGAGCTTTGAGAACGGATTACTTCATCTACCTAAAATTAAAGGGATAAAAACTGTATTTAGTCGGGTATTTAATGGGAAAATCAAAACTGTCACCATTAGCAAAACAGCGACAGGTAAGTATTATGCTTCGATTTTGGTCGAGTCAGAGTTAGAACTTGTTGCATCAACAACAATTCAAGCTGATCAAACCATCGGAATTGATATGGGTTTGAATCACATGCTCATTCAATCCGATGGTAATAAGGTTGAAAATCCAAAATACTTGCGACAGGCTCAAAACCGACTATCCATACAGCAGAAGATATTTGCTCGAAAGAAGAAAGAATCAAAGAATTATCAACGTCAAAAATTAAGTGTTGCATTCATCCATGAAAAAGTGCGCCTGCAACGCTTAGACCTACATCACAAACTCACGCATTACTTGATCTGTGAAAACCAAGCGACCACGTATGCTGTAGAAGATTTAGGGATAAAAAA
>NZ_VOZA01000128.1:0-1329 GCF_013420015.1 Acinetobacter sp. YH12039
GATGCCCGAACCGCACGTGAATGGGTGATTGCTCTACCGGACGAGCTGGATGAAGAACAGCGAAAAGAACTAGCAAGAGAGTTTGCCCAATCTTTAGTAGACCGTTATGGGGTGGTTGCAGATTTGGCGATTCATGCACCTAGCAAAGGTGGAGATGATAAAAACCATCATGCACATATCTTACTGACAACTCGCAAAGCAGAATTAGATACTGAAAATAAACTGGTCCTCACTCAAAAATCGGAAATTGAGTTAAGTAACACCAAAAGAAAAAGCTTAGGCATGGGAACAAGCCAGGAAGAAATTAAACAGATTCGAGCCACCTGGGCAAACTTAGCCAATCATGCTCTGGAATATGCAGGGTATCGGGAAAGAATCGACCACCGCAGTTATGCCGATCAAGGTAATCAGCTACAAGCCACTATCCATGAGGGTAGTAAGGTCACGCAGATGCGCAGGAAAGGCATAGATACTGAGATTAGTCGTTTCAACGACACGATCAAACAGCAGAACAGCCAACAGCTCCAAAACAAACAACAGCATAAAGAAAAAACCTTAGAACAAGGGTTCAACCGTGTTGAGCAAGGCTTTGAGCAATGGAAGAAAGATCAGGAAGCTAAACGCCTAGAACTGGAACATAAAAAGCAGTTAAAGCTACAGCAAGAACAAGCGATGAAGCTGAAACAACGCAAAAGCATGAATAGAAATGGGCCTTCCCTATGAGCAATCAAAACGATTTAGACGACCAGTTATATATTTTATTGGCATCCATGAAGGAATACAGGGAAGCCATAGCAGATGATAACAAGCGATTAGAGACGTTTTACAATAAGGTAGCTAGTGGGGTGCTAGAACAAAGCAAAAAGACCCTAAATAACGCAAATCAGGAAGCTACACGTGCCCTTCAAGGTCGTATTCAGGAGTTAGATAAAGCCACAGATAAATTGAACTACAAATTTATTGCCTTGTTGTGTGCTATTTTCCTTAGTCTGTTATTAGTTTTCCTGTCTTTTATATTTTTATTCATTCCAAGTTTTGATGAAATCCAGCAGCGTCGAGCAGAAGCAGCTTGGTTAGAACAAAGTTACAACCTAGATATTAAAAATTGTAATGGTAAAGCTTGTGTACGGATCATGAAAAATGACTGTCACGGAACGAATAAAGATTACTGTGTGATTGATCCTAAATAATTACTGGTAAGTACTTTGCTCGGTTCTTCTCTTAATCTTATCAATACCGGATGTCGCAAAGTGGCTCGACTTTGAAACATGGCAAAAGCCATATTTCAAAGTGTCGAGCTTTACTTTTCATTTTTTATGTCCTATCTAT
>NZ_VOZA01000129.1:0-1321 GCF_013420015.1 Acinetobacter sp. YH12039
TACGAAATGCTTGATATTTCTCTTTAAATATCATTATATTAACGTAATCCGTTCTGGAGTATAGGGCACCAGAACGGCTTTTTATTGATTATTCATGTTCCACGATCACTAATTGAGCGATGTTCCACGGTTTTATTCAGTTTTAATAAACATCATCCGGTTTTTTGAGGAGTCATTATTTCAAGTGCTTGCACTGAAATTGGCTCTTCAAAAAACTGGAGTCTTGGCTAACCATATGGAAGGAAAAAGCGGCTTAGGAAGCCTCTCTTCTTCTGTTCTGGTTCAACATGCTCCGGGATAGGAATACGCTTATTGTCTTGCTGAGGAGTAGTCAATTCGTCATAGTTCGTTGCTAGTTCCGACCGAGGATCCGTTGCTATATCCTGTTTAAAGCTCTGATCGGTAAAGGTAGTCATATTGGCTTTTGGTGCTTCTAGTAAGCGCTGCATAGCTTCAATCTGTTCTTGATAAAACGATTCACGTTCTAAAGATTGATTTTCTCTCTGTATTGCCTGATTTAATTGTTTTTCCAGTATGTCAACTTGACGTTTTAGTAAGTCAACTTCTGTCAAGTTTTGACTGTTAATTGATTGACTTTGATTGACTGTATCCTCTTTTTTTTGTGGTTCCCCAAAAACTCTTAGGGCCTCTGAAAAGTCAATTAATCCATCAGATCCTTTAGATAAATTTCCTTTGTTTATATGTGCATATATGGCTTGTCTTGAATATCCATAAAGCTTAGCTAACTCTGAAACTGACAGTTTTTTCATTATGTAAACCAGTTTTCAACTTGTGTTAATACCTGACTGTTAACTTAACAATTTCAATTAACAATGTCATTGAAATCCTAATTTTCTGAGTAAAGGAAGTAATTCCTTAAATTTCTCTGCATCTTGCAGCATGGCAGCTATACGTACAGCAAACTGCTGATAGCTTTCTGTGCCTTGTGAATATTTACTCATCTCAGGAAGCTCTGAGAGCTTGTTGGCGAATAGATGGCGTTGTTTATCTGTTATTTTTGAAAAGAGGTCTAATGTATTCGGATCTCTTTTAGATTCGACTGAATGCGTGGCTGATTTTTTCTGTTTAAAGCTAAATGAAAAACCAGTAATAGATCTACCTGTTTTATGCTGTTCAACTTTGACAATAATATCGGTATGTTCATTTACTTGTTTTAATGCAATGTCTAAAACATATTTTTTAAAATCATACATTCGTTTGTATTCAGTCTCGAGTACACCTATTTTTTGTCTAAAATCATACATAGTTATGAGAGGCGTTTTTCCAGTACTACGCCATGCAATCAATATTTCATATAAAC
>NZ_VOZA01000130.1:0-1294 GCF_013420015.1 Acinetobacter sp. YH12039
GAATTAATCGGATCGCTAATAAATTTGATTTCGACTTCAGGCTGCATCAATCGCTTGTTGAGTAAGGCATCTGTGAGCTGTTTGCTGAGTGCCTGATGTTCCTGTTTAGAGGCACCAGTCTGCTGATTAAACAGAAACATATCCAGCACGATCAGGGATTTTGCTTCCTCAACCATTTTCAGCATTTCATTAAAAATCTGATGATCCAGTTGCTGCTTGCCCTGTGTATCTAGATAAGTCTGATCGACCAGAAATTTCACCTGTGCATGGCGCAGCTTACCCGTGTAATTCAGCCCTTCAGGTAAGGGTTTATAAGTATGATAAATTGCTGAAGCCAGATAACTGGCCATCAGCACACCAATGATCAAGGCCGCATAACGGCGGTTTGACCAGTTCAGTTTATTGTGAATTCGTTGAAAGATACGCATAAGAAAAAACCTAACCCAATATACTCAGGCTAGGTTTAATCTGATGATTTTTCAAGTCTATTTCAGTGACAGTACTTGGATTCGGTCAGTTATTTCATCTAAATCCTAGAAATCATATTGTACGCCGACTGTGAAATTACGTCCGACTTGCGGAATATTCGACAGGAATGAGCTATGTGAATAGACCTGATCATCGAGCAGATTATCGGCTTTAAAATAAACCCGATAGGCATTTTTATCAGCAATGCTATTAGCATAGCTTAGGCCGACATTGACCATGTTATAGCCTTGGGTTTCATCTTCATAACTGGCCGTTTTGTCCTGATTAAAGACATGATAATACTCTGCCATTCCTGACCAGCCATCGGCAAAGTCTGCTTCAACCTTGGTTCCTAAGCGGCCTGCTGGAATACGGGGTGCATTTTCACCCTCAATTTTGCCGCGTACATAATCACCGAACACACCAAACTTGTATGTGTCATTTAATGCATAAGTAGCTTCCGCTTCAGCCCCATAGAAACGAGCTTTATCTTGAGTATATTCTACCCCACGCAAATTTCCATTTCTGGCCGTAGTCGCACCGTAGATATAGTCATCAAACCAGTTATGGTAAATATGCGCATGATAATCCAGCTTAGCACCTTCATATTCGAAACCCAGCTCCAGGTTATTCGAGCTTTCTTTTTCCAGATCAGGATTACCGACTTCATAGGTATTGGTGGCAAAATGCAGGCCATTGGCATACAACTCTTGTGCCAGTGGTAAACGTTGCTGATGTGAACCTACAATGGATAACTTATAGTTCGGGGCAAATTCCCAATTCGCAGCAGCAGAAGCAGAGACGCCCGTGCCTGAATAATTTTTCT
>NZ_VOZA01000013.1:0-93365 GCF_013420015.1 Acinetobacter sp. YH12039
GAAAATGTATATCGTTGGCAGAAGAAATTATTTAGACCAATTATCAAAAGCTTCATTGATGACTTTATTCTCGATAAAAATCATCTGCTACCACAGAGAATCTTTAAATAATAGTGCGTAAGTCCTAGTCTTTTAAATCGTATGCTATAAATACATGGTGCCCAACAAAACGCATTTGAAATCGTATAAATCTAATTACATTCTACTCATTCAATTCTTGAAGTTATGGCTAGCATTCAGTTTTAAATACTTACAGATAAGGAAATAATTTGGGCTATTGATACCAAATAGTTGCCTATGTAACGAAGTTTGAAGATTGAGTACAATCACACACTGTGATTGTACTTTAGTAGTAGAAGTATACTCCTTTTCAAGTATTGTGTTTTGATCGACATGCTTATTCAAAGATTCAAAAAATTAAGCCCTCCTAAACAACTTAGATTTAAGTCATCATTGAGGGGTGAAAACAGCCTCGTTCGTTCAATTGATTTCAAACCATTACACATGCATGAATCTGATTAATTTAAGAAATATTGAACTGGTAATTTAGAATCTCATCCTTTATTCCTGTTCGAAGCAATTTCTTAACTGCATTGGCAACGATATTCAGACTGAGGTTTCCACTCATCCCATTTAATGTATGTTAAAACATCAAGCTCTAGAGCCAATAGCTAGATGAAGCCTATCACTACTTTCTTTATAGCTATCGTAATATTACTAAGCTTTTGTCTTCTACAAAGAAAGTGAGATAATTTGGAGCGATTCAGACGAATCTACAATGTTAAATGAGGCCTTGAACAAAGCTATACTTCATTCAAATAGAAGTATCTAACCCACTATCTTAGATATATTATTTTTAAGGTTGAATATCTGCAAAGTTGCTAATACCTTATTTTCTAATAAATTCATTTGTTGTTATTTCTACATCTATTGTTTTAAATCAAACACTTATTTTATCTAATTTGCATAATTTTTATGCAGATTAAATGCTAAAAAGACATTCTGCTAAGTTAAGAATAATCCATCATTTAAAGAATCACGCATTTACGAGTAGCGTTTTGATATCTATTAAAGGTGTCATTATGTCTCATTTAATCTCTGAAAATATTCATGTTATTGAAAATGACTTAGAAGCAATTCATGCAGCGTATCACGTTGCAGATTTTGCTTTGGAAGGTCGAAATGAACGTGATCAGAACCGCCTACTGCCATTTGCAGAAATCGACTTGTTTAGTCAAAAAGGTTTAGGCGGCATTCGTATACCCAAGCAATTTGGCGGTGCCTACGTGTCCAACAAGACACTGGCGCAGGTTTTTCGCATTATCAACAAAGCAGATTCTAGCGTGGGCCAAATTCCACAAAACCAAATTGCCTTGCTGTATATGATTGACCTCATGGGAACGGATGAACAAAAAGCCTTTATTTTTAATGAAATTTTACAGGGAAAACGTTTAGCCAATGGTGGCCCAGAGCGCAATACCAAAGACACCAAAACCTTAAAAACAACGCTACGCATCGAAGATGGAACGTATGTGGTCGATGGTGAAAAGTTCTATTCGACCGGCAGTAGTTTTGCAGATTGGTTGGCGATTAAAGCCGTTCACCCTGAAGGTCATGTTGTCCTGACCATCATTGATCGACACGCTACAGGCGTAGAAGTGATTGATAACTGGAATGGTTTTGGCCAACGCACAACGTCTAGTGGCACTGTCAAACTGAATCATGTGGCAGTAGATCCCCTATTAATTTTTGATGAACGTAAGCTTTCTGCAGGGCCAACGTATCGCGGTGCCTTTTCGCAATTGATGCAAGTCGCGATCGATGTGGGGATTGCGGAAGCTGCCTTTGCAGACACCCTTTCTGCGGTACAAAAAGCCCGTCCAATTGTAGATGCACAAGTTGAGAAAGCCAGTTTTGAGCCTTACACCCTACAGGAAGTGGGTAAATCTGCCGTTTTATTGGATGCTGCGATTTTACTTTTAGATGAAGCCGCAGACTACCTCGATGAATTAGATCAGCTTGATCAGGTGAGCGAACAACAAGCCGCTCTAGCTTCGATTCGTGTCGCTGAAGCTAAAATCTATGCCAATGATGCAGCCTTACAGATCTCTGAAAAACTCCTTGAATTAGGCGGCAGCCGTGCAAGTTTGAGTGCCCATAACCTTGATCAACACTGGCGCAATGCCCGAGTACACACCTTACATGATCCTGTGCGCTGGAAGCTGCATACCTTAGGCGACTATTACTTAAATCATAAATTACCTGCACGCCATGCGTGGATTTAAGGAGAATTCTGATGACCTCATTTCCAAATATTAATTCGCTACAGGCCATATCAACAACACCTGCGCATATTATTCAGTCCGATGCAGAAGCACTTGAAATTGCAAAACAATTAGCCGAAAAATTTAGAAAAAATGCCGTGCAACGTGATGCCGAACGCATACTGCCGTTTGATGAAATCGAGGCCTATAGTCAATCTGGTCTCTGGGCAATCACGGTTCCCAAGGCATTTGGCGGTGCCGAAGTTTCAAGTTATACCGTGGCGCAAGTGATTGCGCTTATGAGTGGTGTAGATGGCTCAATTGGGCAAATTCCACAAAACCATTTTTATGCATTGGAAGTATTACGAAACACCGGCACAACTGAACAAAAGCAAAAGCTTTATGCCGAAGTGCTTGCTGGCGCTCGTTTTGGCAATGCCTTAGCCGAGTTTAAAACCAAAACCGCTGCGCAAAAACAAACGTCGATTCGCCCTCATGACAATGGTTTTGTGGTGAATGGTGAAAAGTTTTATTGCACCGGCAGTTTATTTGCACATCGTATTCCCACATTGGTCAAAGACCAAGATGGTCGTGAATATTTAGCCTTTATTGCACGTGAAAGTACAGGTTTAGAGCTGATCGATGATTGGACAGGGTTTGGACAGCGCACCACGGGTAGCGGCTCTGTAAAATTTCACCAAGTTGCAGTTCCTGCCATAGATGTCATTCCCTTTGATCGGGCATTTACGGAGCCGACATTGGTTGGGCCATTTGCGCAAATTATGCATGCTGCGATTGAAGTCGGTATAGCCCGCGCAGCCTTTGAAGAAAGTTTGAGCCGCGTACACCAAGCTCGACCATGGATTGATTCAGGTCTTGATCTTGCAAGCGAAGATCCTTTAACCAAATACGAACTCGGTCGCATTGCCGCAGATGTTCGCGCCAGTGAGGTCTTGCTGAAACAAGCCGCTCGTGCCATCGATGCTGCTCGCCCACAGCCCAATGCTGAAAACATCGCAAAAGCCTCATTAGATGTAGCGAAAGTGCGTGCGCATAGTACTGAAACCGCACTGAAAGCGGCATCAAAATTGATTGAGCTTGCAGGCAGCCGTGGCAGTCAGCGTGAAGATGGCCTAGATCGATTTTGGCGTAATGCACGTGTCCACACCTTGCATGATGCAGGGCGTTGGAAATATTTCTTCATTGCCAATTACCTCCTAAATGGCGTATTGCCCCCACGTCGAGGGACCTTGTAATGAGCGAAATCACCACAGCTGATACCCAATCACATACAGCCAAGAAAATTTTACTGAATGCCTTCGACATGAACTGTGTCGGCCATATCAATCATGGCTTATGGACCCATCCACGCGATGAGTCATACCGCTTTAATGAACTGAGCTATTGGACCGATCTTGCCAAAACCTTGGAGCAAGGGCTGTTTGACGGGCTATTTATTGCGGATATCACCGGGGTCTATGATGTTTATGAAGGCAATATTGATCTCACACTTAAAGAGTCGATCCAACTGCCGAGCCATGACCCCAGCACCCTAATTTCTGCAATGGCTGCGGTCACTGAAAACTTAGGTTTTGGTGTAACAGTCAATTTGAGCTATGAAACGCCTTATCAATTTGCACGTCGATTTGCCAGCCTAGACCACCTGACCCAAGGTCGAATCGGTTGGAATATCGTGACTGGATATCTAGACAGTGCAGAACGCTTGATTGGGCAAAAAGGCCTGAAAGATCATGGTCTACGCTATGAACAAGCTGAAGAGTTTTTGCAGCTTTGCTATAAGTTTTGGGAAGGCTCTTGGGAAAATGATGCGGTTCAAAAAGATAAAGCAAATCGCATCTTTAGCGACCCCAAAAAAGTACATGCCATTCAACACCAAGGGAAGTTCTATCAAAGCCAAGGGGTATTTCAAGTTTCTCCATCGATACAGCGCACCCCTGTGTTGTATCAGGCCGGTGCTTCACCACGTGGTTTAGCTTTTGCTACGCAACATGCAGAAGGCATGTTTATCGGTGCAGACAGCGCAGAAAAAGTTAAAAATCAGGTACAAAAAATTCGCAGCCAAACCGCAGCGCAAGGTCGTGACCCACAAGCCGTAAAACTCTTTGTCGGCATTACGGTAGTGACCGCAGAGACCGATGAACTCGCCCAAGAGAAATTGGCTGAATACATTCGCTATGCCAATCCTGAAGCGGGACTGGCACACTTTTCCAGCTCGATTGGGATGAACCTCGCCAACTTTGCAGAAGATGAAGCCATTCCGTATCAGCAGACCAATAGCATCGCATCGGTCAATCAAAAATTTAAAGAGCAGAAAATTACGCGCCAAGATTTGCGTGCTCAGCACGTTCTAGGTGGGCGTTATCCGCTCTTTGTTGGGAGTGGTGCCAATGTTGCAGAACAGTTAATTGATTATTTGGATGAAACTGGCATCGATGGATTTAATCTGACTCGCACCGTTGCACCTGAGTCACATCAAGATTTTATTCGTTTGGTCATTCCTGAATTACAGCAACGTGGTCGCTATAAAACTGCATATGACACCGGTAGTTTGCGGCAAAAACTGTTTCAACAAGGTGACCATTTAGCCACGACACATCCTGCTCATCGCTACCGATGTCGCACTTCCGACGCGGGATCTCAGGCAGCAATTAAAAACGTTGAGACAGCATAAGCTGCACTTAAAAAATAAAATTTTAGTCAAAAAATTTAATTATTTCAAAAAATAGAGGTGTGCCATGGCACAAACAGCAAAATCTAAATTCACACTGATTGGTGTGATCGTGGCCATCTTGGTGATTGGCTTAGTTATTTGGAATCAACAAAAGAAAAATCATCAAAGTGAATTGGTGATTGGGATTAGCCCATCTTTTGCTAAACCCTTACAAGTCGCCGCAGATGAAGCCAAGCAGCAAGGGCTGAATGTGAAATTGGTGGAATTTTCAGACTGGAATACCCCGAATATCACTCTAAACCACGGCGATATTGATGCAAACTTTTTCCAACATCAGCCGTTTCTAGACAATGCAAAAAAAGAAACGGATTTTAAAATCAAAGCCTTTGATGTTGGTGCTGCAACCCATGTCGGGCTGTATTCCAAAAAGTATAAAAACTTTGCTGATTTACCCCATAAAGCCAAAGTGGTGATTCCGAATGATCCGGTCAATCAGGGCCGTGCCTTACAACTGTTACAGCAAGCCAAGCTCATTGAACTGAAACAGCCAGATAACTTTTTATCGACTTTAAATGACATTGCTGCGAATCCTAAACAACTTCAATTTATTGAGGTGGAAGGCCCTCAAACGGCACGTGCGATTGATGATGTCGATCTGGCTTTTGGCTATCCACATTATTTACGTCTAGCAAAAACTGCCGATCCTGAAAATGCCTTACTGTTTGACTCCAATACCGACAAGCGTTTTGCCATCTTATTTGCCGTTCGTGATGACTATGTAGATCGTGACGATAAACTGCGTAAATTTGTCGATATTTATCAAAACTCACCTAAAGTTAAACAGGCATTGGACGCAGATTTTGGTGCAAAACTGTGGTTCCCTGGTTGGAAATAAGGAGTCGCTCATGGTGAGTTTCGGTTCATCGGTTGAATTTGCCGTCCCCCATATCCAAATCAAAAATTTAAATAAATTTTATGATGTGCAAGGACAGCAGGTTCATGCCTTAAAAGATATCAATCTGAATATTCCACAAGGCAAAATATTCGGCATTATTGGGAAAAGCGGCGCGGGTAAATCTTCGCTGATTCGAACGCTGAATGGCTTAGAACAAATCAGTGATGGCAGTATTCACATCCATCAACAAGAATTATCAAGCTTAAATCACGCAGGGTTGATTGCACTGCGTCAACGCATAGGCATGATTTTTCAGCATTTTAATTTGATGTCTGCCAAAACCGTGTATGACAATATTGCGCTGCCCCTTAAAATTGCCAATTTCAGTCAAGCTGATATCTCTCAGCGAGTGAATGAAGTGCTGAAGCTAGTGGGTCTTGAAAATAAAGCAGCGCACTACCCTTCTCAACTTTCCGGTGGGCAAAAACAACGTGTCGGGATTGCACGAGCGTTAGTTCATCATCCGGAAATTTTACTCTGTGATGAAGCGACTTCTGCACTCGATCCTGAAAGTACTTCTGTTGTGCTGTCTTTGCTTAAAGAAATTAATCAAAAGCTCGGTATCACCATTGTGTTGATTACCCATGAAATGCAGGTCATTCGCGAGATTTGCGATCAAGTTGTGGTGATCGATCAAGGCGAAATTGTAGAAGCAGGACAGGTTTGGAAAGTGTTTTCTACGCCTCAGCAGCAGATCACACAAGAGTTGCTCAACCTTGAACAGCTTGATTTACCAAGCGATATTCAGCCACAACCGTCAGATCCAAATGATCAAATCATTTTAAAATTACGCTATGAATCGACACTACAACAGTCGCCGGACTTAAAGTTTATTTTTGATCAATTTCAGGCGCCAGTACATCTGTATCAAAGTCATATCGATAGTATTCAAGGGCATTTAATCGGTTCTTTGATTGTTGCAATAGACCACAGCCATTTAGAGATCAACGCCTTATCTGAACAACTTAAACACCATATCGCAAAGATTGAGGTACTCGGCTATGCACGACCAACTCATTGATTTACTGATTAGTGGAACCATTGATACCTTACTGATGGTCGGCGTTTCAGCCTTTGTGGCCTTTCTGATCGGCCTGCCTTTAGCGGTCGTATTGGTGTGTAGTGCTGAACACGGGATTTATCCTTCAAAAAGCCTAAACCACACGCTAGGTTGGTTGGTCAATATTACCCGTTCGGTGCCTTTTCTGATTTTAATGGTGGCGCTTATTCCGCTCACGCGCTTTATCGTGGGCACCAGTTATGGCGTTTGGGCCGCTGTCGTGCCTTTAACCCTTGCGGCCACGCCTTTTTTTGCACGTATAGCTGAAGTAAGCTTACGTGAAGTCGATCAAGGTCTGATTGAGGCTGCTCAAGCCATCGGCTGTAACCGCAAACAAATCATTTGGCATGTGCTGCTCCCTGAAGCGCTTCCCGGCATCGTCGCAGGCTTTACCGTGACCTTGGTGACCATGATTAATTCTTCTGCCATTGCAGGGGCGATCGGTGCAGGTGGTTTGGGGGATATTGCTTATCGGTACGGTTATCAACGCTTTGATATGCAAATCATGTTGGCAGTGATTGTGGTATTGGTCGCGATCGTGATGCTGGTTCAAGCCTGTGGTGATCACATTTCCAACCAGCTCGATAAACGCAAAATTTAAAACGACCCTCACGATTATTTTTCGTATTTCTTAGAAAAAAGCGTGCGGCTACACATAAAAAATACCCTAATCCAGATTAGGGTATTTTTTCAATTAGGTGCAAATTCGATTCTGTTCAAACAGGATCTTTAGACCGAATTAATAGGTCACACGGACATAATCACGATATTCAGGTTTCCAGAAATTCTCTTCAATCGCATGTTCGAGCACTTCAACGCTGACATTTGGTGCAACACCATCAGCAATCGCTGCCAATGCCACTTTCAAAGCGATTTTCTTCGAAATATCCTGTAAATAATCCAAACTTGGCAATAAATCGGCATTTGGATCTGCCAATTTTGGTGAACAGTCTGCCAACGCCGTACTCGATGCCATCAGCATATTTTCCGTCACACGTTTCGCCCCAGATGCAATCACACCGAGACCAATCCCCGGGAAAATATAGGAGTTATTGCACTGTGAAATATGATGAATCTTGCCGTGATAATTCACTGGTGCAAATGGACTACCAGTCGCAATCAGAGCCTTACCTTTGGTCCACTCGATAATATCTGCAGGCACCGCTTCGACACGCGATGTCGGATTAGACAGTGGCAACACAATAGGCTGTTCACAATTCGCAGCCATCGTTTCAATGACCTCTTGGCTAAACAGTCCCGGTTGTCCCGAAACCCCAATCAATACAGTCGGTTTGGCATGTGTAACTACATCCAAGAGTGAAACAACCGAATCTGCATTTGCCCAATGAGCAACGTTATCTGGTGCTTGTGCAAGTTTGCGTTGGAAATCTAAAAGATTCGGCTGATTTTCAGTAATTAAACCAAAGCGATCGACCATAAACACCCGCGCACGCGCTTGAGCATCGGTTAAACCTTCCGCCACCATTTGCTTGATGATCTGTTCTGCAATCCCACAACCTGCTGAACCCGCCCCTAAGAAGGTGACGATTTGATCTTTGAGCTGTTTACCTGCTGCGCGTGATGCTGCTATTAAACTTCCGACAGACACTGCTGCTGTCCCTTGAATATCGTCATTGAAGCAGCAAATTTTATCGCGATATTTTTCCAATAAAGGCATCGCATTTTTTTGTGCAAAGTCTTCAAATTGAATCAGCGCTTTTGGCCAACGTTGTTGAATGGCTTTAATCACGTCATCGACAAATTGATAATATTCTTCACCGCTGATACGAGGCTGACTCCAACCCATATAAATCGGGTCATTCAACAGCTGTTGGTTATTGGTTCCGACATCTAAAGTAATCGGCAATGTATAGGCTGGACTGATCCCACCACACGCGGTGTACAGTGACAACTTACCAATCGGAATCCCCATCCCGCCAATGCCTTGGTCACCAAGCCCAAGAATACGTTCACCGTCCGTAATAACGATCACTTTCACGTTCTTTTTATTCACGTTATGAATAATTTGGTCAATATGATCACGGTCAGGATATGAAATAAAAATCCCACGATGACGACGGTAAATGTCCGAGAAGCGCTGACAAGCCTCACCCACTGTTGGTGTATAGATGATCGGCATCATCTCACTGAGGTGATTTTCAATTAAGTGATAGAACAATGTTTCATTGGTGTCTTGAATATTGCGCAGGTAGATATGCTTATTGATATCACTATTAAATGCACAATATTGTTGATAAGAACGCTGACTTTGTTCTTCAATGCTTTCTGTGACGTGTGGAATTAAACCGTGCAAATTAAAGCTCTTACGTTCATCTTCATTAAACGCAGAACCTTTATTTAAAAGTGGGAGTTCTAAAAGTGTATTTCCGGCATAAGGAATATATAAAGGTCGTTTCGTTTTCAAATTTTCACTGGGCATTATTTAACTCGTTTAATTAATCTTTTGTTTCGCACTGCAAAAAGCGAAATGCACAAAAGTGACTATCTCGTTATTTGTTATAGCCTATCCTGATTCGAGCGCTTTGGGGCATTTAGTAAATTGATAGTAGTTTTAGTTAGATTTTATAATCTGATAACTCGATCATGCATCCAATCATCGCAACGCCTATTTTGGCTTAAATGTATACGACTTTTAGCGAATCTTAGAAAATAACAAAAATAATTAATGATTAAATTTCAATCAATTAAATAAATTCAAAACAAAGCCTTAATTTTGGTAGGTCTTTGGTAGGTGTGAATTTAAAACATCCCTCGCAATACTCAGTTTAGGTGAGTATCACCCATAACAAATGACAATGAATGGTAGAAGGAATCGCACCATGGCTTTTAAAAATATTGCAGATCAAACAAACGGTTTTTACATCCCTTGTGTTTCACTTTTTGGCCCCGGCTGTGCTAAAGAAATTGGTGCAAAGGCACAAAATCTTGGCGCAAAGAAAGCGCTTATCGTGACCGATGCCGGTCTTTACAAATTTGGTGTAGCAGATACGATTGCCGCATATTTAACTGAAGCTGGCGTAGAAAGTCACATCTTTCCGGGCGCAGAACCCAACCCAACTGACACCAACGTGCATAGCGGTGTAGATGCCTACAATGACAATGGCTGTGACTTTATTGTCTCTCTCGGTGGCGGCTCTTCTCATGACTGTGCCAAAGGCATTGGCTTAGTCACTGCCGGTGGTGGTCATATTCGTGACTATGAAGGCATCGATAAAAGTACAGTTCCAATGACTCCACTCATTGCGATTAATACCACCGCAGGTACGGCATCAGAAATGACCCGTTTCTGTATTATTACCAATACCGACACCCACGTTAAAATGGCGATTGTCGATTGGCGTTGTACCCCACTTATCGCTATTGATGACCCGAAACTGATGATTGCGAAACCTGCGGCGCTCACTGCAGCAACCGGTATGGATGCATTAACACATGCGGTCGAAGCTTATGTTTCTACAGCAGCCAATCCTATTACCGATGCTTGTGCTGAAAAAGCCATTTCAATGATCAGTGAATGGCTCAGCCCTGCCGTCGCCAATGGCGAAAACCTAGAAGCACGTGATGCGATGAGCTATGCACAGTACTTAGCAGGGATGGCATTTAACAATGCATCTTTAGGTTATGTCCACGCGATGGCGCACCAACTCGGCGGCTTCTACAACTTGCCACATGGCGTATGTAATGCCGTGCTGTTACCACACGTTTGCGAATTTAACCTGATTGCCTGCCCTGACCGATATGCACGTATCGCGCAGCTCATGGGTGTGCCAACCGATGGTTTAACGGTGACTGAAGCGGCTTATGCAGCGATTGCAGCAATCCGTGAACTCTCTGCTTCGATTGGCATTCCATCGAGCCTTTCTGAACTCGGTGTGAAAGAACAAGACCTCAACATCATGTCTGAAAATGCGCAAAAAGATGCCTGTATGCTCACCAACCCACGTAAAGCGACTCATGCTCAAGTGGTTGATATTTTCAAGACAGCGCTTAAAGCCAATGCCTCTGTGGTCGACTTCAAAGCAGCCGTTTAAGTTAAGCCCAATAGGTCTTCATGTTTAAGTGACCCAAGTGCCTACATTACCCTTTGAGTCTGGTGATGTAGGTCAACTGAATCCATTTCACCTTTTATTTCAGGAAAGCGACTATAGATTGGTCGCTTTCATACTGAGGTCACTCTTTTTTAGTCCGCATAACAGCATCGATTATTCATTTGACAAAAGCTCATGGCTCATCAAGGATAAAGCATAATGTCCAATAATATTGATGAGTATAATAATGAGCCATTCACATATTCAGTATCAGCCTGACATTTTGGGCGCAGGCTATGAACAAGCCACGCTGACCTTCCCTGATGATTATGAAGGCCCAGTGGTTGCCACACTGGTTCGCAAAAAAACCACGGCTCCTACCTCCAAAGCGGTGCTCTATATCCATGGTTTTATCGATTATTTTTTCCAAACCGAAATGGCGGAACGCTTCAATCAGCACGGTTTCGACTTTTATGCCTTAGATTTAAGAAAATATGGCCGCTCCATCCGCCCGCATCAAAAATACTATAATGTGCATGCACTGTCTGAATACGATGCCGAAATAGATCAAGCCCTAACGATCATTGCTGATGAAGGTCATGATGCCTTGCTGCTCTGTGGTCATTCTACCGGTGGCTTAACCACCACTTTGTATGCAGCCCATCATCCAAATCATCCTTTAATTCAAGCCCTTTGGGTTAACAGCCCATTTTATGATTTCAACATGAATCCGGTGAAACGCGCACTGGGTATTCCACAGCTGAGTAAATTGGCAAAAACCTTTCCCAATTTAAAATTTCCGAGTGAACTGAATAAATGGTATACCGCCAGTTTACACCGCGAACTCAAGGGTGAATGGGACTTCAATTTAGACTGGAAAAAGACCCGCTATCCAATGGTGTATTTAAGTTTCGTGCGGACAATTTATGAGGCTCAAAAAGAGATTCATCGAGGTGTCAGCCTAGATGTACCGGTCTTGGTCATGCACTCGCATCAAACACAAAATCCAAAACGATGGGGTAAAGCAGCACAGACCAGTGATGTGATTTTAGGTGTAAAAGACATCCAAAAATATGCCAAGAAAATTCAAGGCGATGTCACCATTCAAAGCATACACAATGGCTTGCATGATTTAGTGCTTTCGGAAAAAAACGCGCGCGAACAAGTCTATACCCAGCTCTTTGAATGGCTGGCCAATAAAGGCCTTTAATAGCCTGAATCACATTGCAACTTACTGTTTTAATTTCAACAAGGTCTGATGTACGGGATGCGATCTCGGCATCAGCTCGATCAGACGTTCAACCGCATCAATAGCTTCAGGAAAACGCGCGACATGCTTGAGCAGAACATCTGTTTCTTTGGCATTAAAAATCGCTTGGCTTAATCGTGACTCAAGACAATCACGCCATGCCCCTAAAAATGGGCTTTCAGTTTTAGCCAAGAAAACCCCTGAACACAGTTTTAATGCAGAATCGAGATAACCTGCATCTAAAGCTTGCTCGGCTTGTAAAAAGTCGGCTTCGACTTGCGCCAATAAGCGATAGGGTCTTGAGCCTAACATGCCACCCAAAATATCGCGTAGCTGCGACATTTCCGCTTTTAAAGTCCCAACACTCACCTTACGTTCACCATATAAGGCTTGATGCAAAGTATCTAAGGTCATGCCTTGCGGACATAGCGCCAAGATGGTCAAAATTTCTATTTGCCGCGGGGTCAGCACCATCACTTTGCCATTAAATAACACTTGCGGCACTGCAAAGGCCCGAATATACAAATGCTGTTTTTGAAAATCGAGCAAAGCCGATTGAATAATCGAAGCGCAGCGTTCAGCCGCAAGTAGCCCTAAACTATTGTGTTTTTTCCACACGGTGGATAAATCAACCACGCCCAAAATTTGCTGCGTATGTGGATCGATAATCGGTGCTGCATAGCAGACCCATTCATGTACTGATGGCATGTAATGTTCATTTGAAAACACACAACTCGACTGTTGGGTTTTTAAAGACAACGCTAATGCATTGGTGCCGACCAATTCTTCGCGCCATTGCCCACCTGCAATAAAATGCACACTTTCCGCAGCACTTTGCATTTGCCGACTCGACGCACTCCAAATAATCGTGCTCCCCACATCGCCTACGGCAAGTACCATCGACGATTGTTCGGCAATGTGTTTTAAATCTTCGGCACAATGTTGCAAGGCATGATGCAATGCCGACTGCTGTTGACTCTGAGGACTTAAATTCACCAAAGGCGCAGCACTCCGGTTTTCCGGAATTTCCGCCTGCGCCGATCGCTGCCAAGAACTCGCAATGCTCTCATTCAATTGCGAGCTTTGCTGCTTTGACAGACTCATGCCCTGCCTTAACCGTTCGACATTCTGTCGTTTTTCAGATAAATCCTTCTGTATCATCATTCATTATTCTCACAACAATTCATGACTAAAAATCCGTTTCCCAGCTTTTGTTTTTAAGACTGAAAAAAAATATTGTAAACCTTCTTGTCTCCAACCTTTTTCCAACCTTATACAGGCTATGCTAATCAAATAATGTACAAAAGTACCTTATACCAAAGCTGTAGATTGCCACAGATGGGCAGCCCAACAAGATCATAATAAACAAGCAAAGGAAAATTCATATGCGTTATGTCGATCCTAATCAACCCGGTTCAAAAGTTCAGTTTAAAGCTCAGTATGAAAACCTGATTGGTGGCCAATGGGTCGCGCCAGTGAAAGGTGAATACTTTGAAAATATCTCCCCTGTAGACGGTAAAGTTTTTACCAAAGTGCCACGTTCTTCTGCTGAAGATATCGAATTGGCTTTGGATGCAGCGCATAAAGCCAAAGCCCAATGGAACGCCTCTTCCCCAACGACACGCTCAAATATTTTATTAAAAATTGCCGATCGACTTGAAGAAAACCTAGAGCTCCTTGCGGTTGCAGAAACCTGGGACAACGGTAAACCAATTCGTGAAACCTTAGCCGCTGATATTCCACTGTGTATCGATCACTTCCGTTATTTTGCCGGCTGTATCCGTGCGCAAGAAGGTGGCATTTCTGAAATTGATGAAAATACTATTGCTTACCATTTCCATGAACCACTTGGTGTGGTCGGTCAAATTATTCCGTGGAATTTCCCAATCTTGATGGCGGCTTGGAAACTTGCTCCAGCATTGGCTGCGGGTAACTGCATCGTGTTGAAACCTGCGGAGCAAACACCTGTCAGCATCTTGGTCTTGGCTGAACTCATTCAAGACCTACTCCCACCGGGCGTGCTAAATATTGTGAATGGTTATGGTGTTGAAGTCGGTCGTCCACTGGCGACCAATCCACGCATCTCAAAAATCGCCTTCACCGGTTCAACCGCTGTGGGTCAAATGATCATGCAATATGCGACTGAAAATATCATTCCTGTGACTTTAGAACTTGGCGGAAAATCACCGAACATCTTCTTTGAAGACATCATGGACAAAGATGATGAGTTCCTTGATAAATCGCTCGAAGGTTTTGCCATGTTTGCGCTCAACCAAGGTGAAATTTGCACATGTCCATCACGTGCATTGGTACAAGAAAGCATTGCTGATCGATTCTTGGAAATGGCTGTCGAACGTGTCAAACGTATTAAGACCGGTCATCCACTCGATACCGACACCATGATTGGTGCACAGGCATCGCAAGAGCAGCAAGATAAAATCTTGGGCTGTATTGCGACAGGTAAAAATGAAGGTGCACAGCTCATTACTGGTGGTGATCCACGCAATGAAGTCGGTACAGGTTTCTATATTGAACCAACCATTTTCAAAGGCACCAATGACATGAAGATTTTCCAAGAAGAAATCTTCGGCCCTGTGCTTTCAGTTGCCACCTTTAAAGACTTTGATGATGCCATTAAAATTGCCAATGACACGATTTATGGTCTAGGTGCAGGGGTTTGGTCGCGTTCAGCACATACTTCATATCGTGCGGGTCGTGCCATTCAGGCGGGCCGTGTATGGACCAACTGTTATCATATCTACCCTGCACACGCTGCATTCGGCGGCTACAAAAAATCAGGGATCGGCCGTGAAAATCACAAAATGATGCTTGATCATTATCAACAAACCAAAAACTTGTTGGTGAGCTATGACACCAAGCCAATGGGCTTCTTCTAAGCAGCGTTGAACAATACATGAGATAAAAAGCGAACTTCGGTTCGCTTTTTTCAATTTTTTTAAATGCTCCATACATGTATCACCAAGCGTTACTGTCCTTGTAAAGCATCCTCTACAAAATGTAGATGATCTACACCCCAATACAGCTCATCATTCACAAACCAACTTGGCGCCCCAAACACACCCCGTTCAATAGCTTCTTCGGTCACCACTTTCAGCTCAGATTTGACTTTTTCATCATCCAACCACTGTTTCACTTGTTCTGCACCTAGCCCCAGTTCTTGCATGAGTTGCATGAAGGTGGTGAGATCATTTAAATTGCGTGGCTGACCAAACATCGCGTTAAAAATACCCGTCAATACTTTCAGAAACTCTTCAGACTGAAATAACTGGACTGCGGTTATCAAACGCATCAGCTGCAAAGTATTGATCGGAAAATACGGATTCATCTGTACAGGTATCTGCCATAGCTTTGCCCAACGTTGAAGATCAATCATGGAATAACGTGCCTTCGCAGGTACCGCCATCGGGCTACTATTGCCTGTGGCTTTAAACACACCACCCAATAACATCGGTTTCCAGATAATTTCTGCCTGATATTGCTCAGCAATGTGCTGAATACGGTGAAATCCAATGTAGCTATATGGACTGCCGACATCAAAATAAAATTCAATGACTTTCATGTTTTTCGTCCTTTTTTTGCTTATTTTCCTAACTGATGTTACGCACGTAAAAGTAACATCTTATTTTTTAAATGATTTTTAAGCCGATTTGACGGAGTCTTACATCCAGGGTTTAAATAAAGGGATTAGCCTTCGGCTGGAGGTACTTTTGTTTCGGCAAAAGTACCCAAAACCATTGTCATCCGCAAAACTCGTTCACTAGCGTCTAATTATTCAAAGTATCGCAAAAACATTTTTGAATAGATGTAGTCCTGTCTCAAACACTTGCGGATGACCTTACCGCGTATCGTTCTTTTATTTGAATCAAATTACGCTTACCAGCGTTCCATCCACGGTCGCAGATCTAATTCATGCGTCCATGCATCTCGTGGTTGCTGTGAGAGATGCCAATAATTTTCTGCAATATGTACTGGATTTAAAATACCATCTTGCGCTTTTTTTGCGTACAAATCGGGAAAAGTCTCTTTAATAAAGTCGGTATCAATCGCCCCATCAACCACCACATGCGCCACATGAATATTACGTGGACCTAGTTCCCGTGCCATGCTTTGTGCCAAGGCACGAAGCGCATGTTTTGCGCCAGCAAAAGCGGCAAAGCCTGCGGCACCACGAACCCCAGCCGTCGCACCCGTAAAAATAATTGTGCCAGATTCACGGCTCACCATGCGCTTCGCCACTTCCCGACCCGTTAAAAATGCCGAGAAACATGCCATTTCCCAAATCTTGAAATATTTACGTGCGGTTTCTTCCAAAATACTACATGGCACATTGGCACCAATATTAAAGACCATGACCTCAATCGGGCCAATGTTTGATTCAATGTGCTCGATGAGTTCAATCACTTGCTCTTCTTTTCGAGCATCCGAACCAAAGCCAAAAGCAGTCCCTCCCTGTGCTTGAATTTCAGCAATTAAGGGCTGTAATTTGTCGACATTACGCCGCGTCATACATGCGGTATAACCACCACAAGCAAAGCGTTTGGCAATTTCACCACCGGTGGCATCTCCTGCACCAATGATCAATGCCACACCTTTGACAGGCTGAGATATATGATTATTTTCCATGACGATCTCCTCGTGCTGGATAGTTTTTATATTCCATGTGCGATCAATTTTATTGAATAACGATCGTTACTATAACGAATACTATGTTATGATGAATTTATCGTCAATCATAATTTTTTAGGGTCATGCACATGCGCTATAAACCCGAATACAAACAACAAAAACGACAAGAATTGCTCAACATTACGGGGCAAATTGCGAAAAAAAATGGCTTTGCTGCAACAGGTGTTGACGGCTTAATGAAAGCTGCAGGTGTCACTAGTGGCGCATTCTATTCACATTTTTCGTCAAAACAGGATTTACTCAAAGCATTGGTTGAATATGAATTGCAGCAAAGCTTTAACATGTGGCAAAGCAACCCGCATCATAATGCAGCCGACTGGATTAATTTTGAATTAGACCGTTACTTAACCCCTTCCCACCTTGAACATCCTGAACAAGGCTGTGTTTTGCCGACACTTGCGACCGAAGTAGCTCGTGCAGATGACACGATTAAACAGGCCTATGAAAAGGAATTACTGCGCGGTCATGCTTTATTTAGCGCACATTTGGCGAGTGAAGAAAAAGCTTGGGCCATAATGTCCCAACTGGTCGGTGCGGTTTTAATTGCACGGGCAATGCATGATCCCGAATTACAAAAAAGCATTTTGCAGGCCAATAAAATGGTCATTCAAGATTATTTGGCCGCGCACTCAGCTGCATAAGTGACGATTATTTTATGTGATCCTTCATGTAGTTATACGATTAAACACTTCCGATAAACTGTCAGCTCCCTTTGGCTTAATTATTCAATATCCGTATAAGGTTGCCAATTTTTATGCTTTTCAATCGCTTAAAGATTGGGCATAAATGGCACAATTCAAATAAAGTCCTCTTTTCAAGGTTCTGACGACTGTGTATAACAATGAGCCATTAAAGGAAAATGATAAGCATAGGCAAAGAACGCAAAAAAACGTTAGACTATGCAACAATCAATGCAAGTAAATGTCATTCGATACAAACAAAAAGGTGAAGATTGATGCCGCTCAATACTGTTGAAGAGCTCGTAGCTGATATTCGTGCAGGTAAAATGGTCATCCTGATGGATGATGAAGATCGTGAAAATGAAGGCGACCTTGTCATCGCTGCGACCCACGTACGCCCTGAAGATATCAACTTCATGATTACGCATGCGCGTGGTCTTGTATGCTTAACCTTAAGTAAAGAGCGTTGCCAGCAGTTAAATTTACCTTTAATGGTCGATGCAAACGGTGCACAGCACGGTACAAACTTCACATTGTCGATTGAAGCAGCAAATGGCATTTCAACAGGTATTTCTCCTGCTGAACGTGCGCACACCATTCAAACAGCGGTGGCTGCACATGCTAAACCGGCTGATATCGTACAGCCAGGCCATATTTTCCCGCTGATGGCACAGCCTGGTGGTGTCCTTCACCGTGCCGGTCATACTGAAGCAGGCTGTGATTTATCGCGTTTAGCCGGCCTAGAACCCGCATCTGTGATTTGTGAAATCATCAATGAAGACGGCACTATGGCGCGTCGCCCAGATCTTGAAGTCTTTGCTGAAAAGCATGGCTTAAAAATGGGCACGATTGCGGACTTAATTCACTACCGCATGACCAATGAGCAAACCGTTGAGCGCATTGATCAACAAACTTTAGATACTGAATATGGTACTTTTGAATTGTTCCGTTACCGTGAAATTGGTAACCCAGACATTCATTTAGCACTGGTTAAAGGCGAACCGAAACAAGGCGTAACCACAGTCCGTGTACATGGTTTCAGCCCAGTTCGTGACTTATTAAAACTCAATAAACAAGATGGCGCTCCGGCGTGGAATCTCGATAAAGCACTCAAAGAAATCGCATCCAGCGATCGTGGTGTTTTAGTGTGGATCGGTCAGCGTCATTTACAGGACTTAGGCCCTGCTTTAGAAAATTTAACTGCACCGAAAAATGTTAAATCCAATGCGGCACTGTCTCAGCAGTATCAAACCATTGGTGTGGGTGCACAAATTTTACGTGATTTAGGCGTGGAAAAAATGAAGCTACTCAGCTCTCCACTACGCTTTAATGCACTATCAGGTTTTAACTTAGAAGTGGTGGAATACATCACCGCAAATCAAACATCAGAGAAATAATCGAGGTTGCTATGGCAGTTCGCCGTATTGAAGGTATGTTACATCTCGCGAACGAAGACCGTTATGCGATTTTAGTTGGTCGTTTTAATAGCTTTGTTGTTGAACATTTGCTAGAAGGTGCCGTTGATACATTGAAACGTCATGGCGTATCAGAGGATAATATCACTGTTGTTCATGCACCGGGTGCTTGGGAACTTCCTGTGGTTGCGAAGAAACTTGCAGCTTCAGATCGTTTCGATGCCATCATCGCGCTTGGCGCAGTGATTCGTGGTAGCACGCCTCACTTCGATTTTGTTGCTGGCGAATGTGCCAAAGGTTTAGGCGTTGTTGGTCTAGACACTGGCTTACCAGTAATTAATGGTGTATTGACTACGGATAGTATTGAACAAGCGATTGAACGCTCAGGTACAAAAGCAGGCAATAAAGGTAGTGAAGCTGCCTTGACTGCTATTGAAATGGTTAACTTGTTAAAGGCTATTTAACGCTATGTCGCAAACACTTCAAGCAACTTATGCAGCAAAACGTAAAGCACGTCGCTTTGCTGTACAAGGAATTTATGAATGGCAAATGAGCCGCAATCCTGTCCATGAGATTGAAGCACGTACACGTGTGGATAATGCCATGCACAAGGTCGACCTCGGCTATTACCACGAGTTATTGACCGAGGTTGTTGCCAATCATGAAGCATTGGATGCGCTTTTAATCCCTGTGCTCGATCGTGAAGTGGACGCTTTAGATGGTGTTGAACTTGCAACACTTCGTCTTGGTGCATATGAACTCAAAGAACATCTTGAGATTCCATATCGCGTCGTGTTAGATGAAGCGATCGAGTTAGCTAAACATTTTGGCGGTGCAGACAGCCACAAATACATCAATGGTGTATTGGATCGTTTAGCGACTACATTGCGTGCAGCAGAAAAACAACAAGCTAATTAATTTTTTAAGTAGTACGTTGTATGGCTGAGTTCTCGATCATTGATACCTATTTTAATCGTCAGAATATTAATTCTGTCGATTTAGGGGTCGGTGATGACTCAGCCTTGCTCACCCCTCCTCCACAGCAACAATTGGTCATCTGTGCCGATACACTGGTTGCTGGGCGTCACTTTCCCCTCGACACAAACTCACATGCCATCGGCTGGAAATCTGTTGCCGTCAACCTCTCTGATATTGCTGCAATGGGTGCCAAACCACACAGTATTTTATTGGCATTGAGCCTACCCCAAATTGATCATGACTGGCTCAAAGGCTTTAGTCAGGGTTTATATGATTGTTGCGATCAATTTGGTGTGAGTTTAATCGGTGGTGATACCACACAAAGTCCTCATCTGACGATTTCAGTCACAGCCCTCGGCTGGATAGAATCAGGACAAGCTGTCCCACGTTCAGGTGCCCAAATCGGTGATTATATCTGCGTCAGCGGACAAGTCGGTGATGCTGCATTTGGCTTAAATCATTTAGGTCATCGCTTACAGCGCCGTTTAGATTATCCCACACCCCGTTGCTTACTGGGCCAACAGCTCAAAGGCTTAGCCAACAGTATGATTGACGTCTCTGATGGGCTCGCACAAGATTTAGGACATATCCTCGCTGCTTCACACGTCGGTGCAGAAATTGAATTAGATCAACTTCCTATCGATCCCGATGTAAAACAATTACAACAAGAAATGCAGTGGCAATACGCCCTCGCGGGTGGAGATGACTATGAGTTATGCTTTACAATAAGTCCGCAGAATTATAAAAAACTTCTGCAACTAAAATTAGATGTAAACATTAGTAAAATCGGTCAAATCACCCCAAATTTGGGAATCCGTTATAACAACCACGGTGTGGACCAAGTCATAAAATTTAAGGGATACCAGCATTTTGCATAAGCCAGCCATTAACTTTAAATCCATGTCTTGGTTTAACCGAGTCATCGCCTTTTGTGGCGTGGGATTTGGTTCGGGTCTTGCACCCAAAGCACCAGGCACCTTTGGCTCTGCTTTTGCTTTGTTGTTTATTCCAGGTTGGCTTGCAATCGGCTTTTTCAACTCCATTATAGTCATGATCATCATGTCGATTATTGGTATCTATATTTGTGGTCAAACCGCCAAAGTCATGGGTGTTCATGACGATGGTCGCATCGTATGGGATGAATTTGCCGGTCAGTCCATTACCTTCCTCCCGATTTTATATCTTGGGCAAATGAGCTGGACTTGGGCATTGATTGGTTTTGCTTTATTCCGTTTATTTGATGTCTGGAAACCGTGGCCTATTCGTGTCATTGACCGTCAAGTCGGTGGTGGCTTTGGCATCATGTTCGACGACATTATTGCGGGCCTTTGGGCCGCGCTTTGCATCTGTATTTATTTTTATATTGTGTCTATGTAATAGAAACACCTAGGATTAAACATGTCTACTAGCGTTATTATTCTTGCTGCAGGTAAAGGGACACGTATGCGTTCTCGTTTACCCAAAGTATTACAACCACTCGCAGGACAACCTCTACTCGGCCATGTCATCAACACTGCGAAAAAACTAAATGCAGAAGAAATAATTACCATCTATGGACATGGCGGTGAATTGGTTCAAAACGCGTTTGCACATGAAAATGTCAAATGGGTTGAACAAGCAGAACAATTAGGTACAGGCCATGCAGTCAAAGTGACTCTGCCTGTCCTAGCAAAAACTGGGATTTCTTTGATTCTCTCGGGTGATGTGCCGTGCATCACTGAATCAACATTACAAAAATTACTGGATGTTTCGACTCATACTGGCATTGGTTTAGTAACCTTAACGGTTAATGATGCGACAGGTTACGGGCGTATTGTTCGTGAAAATGGCAAGATTCAAGCCATTGTTGAACATAAAGATGCTTCTGAAGAACAACGTAAGATCAAAGAATTTAATACCGGTATTTATGCAGTGAGCAATGCTAAATTGCACGAATGGTTACCAAAATTAAGCAATAATAACGCGCAAGGTGAATATTACCTGACCGATATCGTTGCCATGGCAATTGCTGACGGTCTCGAAGTGGCATCTGTTGAGCCAGAACGTGCTTTCGAAGTGGAAGGTGTCAATGACCGCGTACAATTGGCTGCCCTTGAACGTGAATTTCAAGCATTCCAAGCTAAACAACTGATGCAACAAGGCGTTCACCTGATTGATCCTGCACGTTTCGACTTACGTGGTACATTGACTGTTGGTCAAGATGTCCGTATCGATATCAACGTGATTATTGAAGGTGATGTTGAACTCGGTGATAACGTAGAAATTGGTGCAGGTTGTATCATTAAAAACACCAAGATTGCGGCAGGTACTAAAGTTCAACCATATAGCGTTTTTGACAGCGCCATTGTCGGTGAAGACGCTCAAATCGGTCCATTTGCACGTTTACGACCTGGCGCAAATTTGGCCAATGAAGTACATATTGGTAACTTTGTTGAAGTTAAAAATACCACTGTCGGCTTAGGCTCTAAAGCCAACCACTTTACCTATTTAGGTGATGCAGAAGTCGGTGCAGGTTCAAACATTGGTGCAGGCACCATTACCTGCAACTATGATGGCGCAAACAAATTTAAAACCATTATTGGTGACTCAGCCTTTATCGGCTCAAATAGCTCATTAGTCGCTCCTGTCACCATTGGTCATGGTGCAACAGTGGGTGCTGGCTCAACCATTACACGTGACGTGGCAGACAATAGCCTTGCGGTAGAACGTTCGAAGCAATTTGCCAAAGAAAACTATCAACGTCCCCAAAAATTGAAAAAATAAGAGGATTAAATTATGTGCGGTATTGTCGGTGGCGTTGCAGAACGTAGTATTACCAATATTTTAATTGAAGGCTTAAAGCGTCTTGAATATCGTGGCTATGACTCTGCGGGTTTAGCGCTGATTAATAAAGGCCATGTTCTACGTGAACGTCGCGTAGGTAAAGTTGCAAATCTTGAACAAGCCGTTGAAGAAGCAGATATCGCAGGTTCGGTCGGTATTGCACATACGCGCTGGGCAACCCATGGTAAACCGACTGAAAATAATGCCCATCCGCATATCTCAGGCAATGTGGCTGTTGTTCATAACGGTATTATTGAAAACTATCAAGAGCTTAAAGATGATCTTGAAGCGCTTGGTTATGTTTTTACCTCACAAACCGATACAGAAGTTGTTGCGCATTTAGTCAATGACGCTTTAAAAAGCACTCCGAGTCTTTTAGAAGCAGTTAAAAGTGTCGTGCCTCAACTCAAAGGTGCTTATGCACTGGGTATCGTACATACCGACCATCCTGATGAATTAATCACGGTGCGTGAAGGTTCACCTCTTGTGATTGGTGTCGGTATTGGCGAGAACTTTATTAGCTCGGATCAATTGGCACTTTTACCGATTACCAACCGTTTTATCTACCTTGAAGAAGGTGATATTGCACGTTTGACACGTAATACCATTGAAGTATTCGTCGAGGGTAAATTGGTGAATCGTCCAGTCAAAGAGCTTGATGCGACTGTTAGCAATGCTTCAAAAGGTGAATATAAACACTATATGCTCAAAGAAATTTATGAGCAGCCTGAAGCGATTAAGCAAACGATTTCACAAGCATTAAATGGTAATGCGCTTCGTGATGATTTCCTTGCCAATGCAGCTCAAGATTTCAGCCAAATTCAACAAGTGCAAATCATCGCTTGTGGTACTAGCTACCATGCCGGTATGATTGCCAAATATTGGTTTGAACAACTGATCGATGTGCCTTGCCAAGTCGAAATTGCCAGTGAATTCCGTTATCGCTCGCCTGTGATTGTGAATAACACACTGTATGTTTGTATTTCTCAATCAGGTGAAACAGCCGATACTTTAGCTGCACTGCGTGATACGCAAAAGCGTGCAGCAGCGAAAAGCTTGAATATCACCACCATGACCATTTGCAACGTGGCAACCTCGTCGATGGTCCGTGAAACCAACTACAGTTTGTTGACGCTCGCAGGCCCTGAAATTGGTGTTGCTTCGACCAAAGCATTTACCACACAGCTTGCGGCATTAATGCTATTGGTATTGAAAATTGGTCAAATTAAGCAAAGCATTTCAACTGACCGTGTTTCTGAAATTATTGCAGCGCTTTGGCATACACCAAAAGTGATTTTAGATACTTTACAAAATAATGCTGAGATTCTACGTCTATCAGAATTATTTGTTGAAAAAAATCACTGTCTATTCTTGGGTCGTGGAACTGAGTTCCCTATCGCCCTTGAAGGTGCTTTGAAACTTAAAGAGATTTCATATATCCACGCAGAAGGTTATGCGGCTGGTGAATTAAAACATGGTCCATTGGCACTGGTTGATAATGATATGCCTGTGGTGATTCTTGCTCCACAAGATGACATGTTGGATAAACTCAAATCGAATATGGAAGAAGTGCAAGCGCGTGGTGGTGAGTTGTTTGTTTTTGCAGATGAGAATAGCGGTATTAAAGCCAAAGATCGTCAACACGTGGTTTATGTGCCAAGTGTGAATGAAATCTTGGCACCGATTGTGTATAGCATTCCAGTACAACTGCTCTCTTATCATGTTGCAGTGCTACGTGGAACAGATGTCGATCAGCCACGTAACTTGGCGAAGTCTGTGACGGTGGAATAATAATTTTTGATCAAGGGCTGGAATTGTGTTCGTATAATTAAGTTTGTACCAAATAATTAAGTTTAGATTTAATTATTTAAGTTTGGATATTTTTGGATATTAATGAAGTAAACGAATACCCCCACCCTGTAGACCCAGTGATTCTTCACCAAGTCTACAGGGTTTTTAATATAATTAAATTCAAATTAGAGTCAAACCAGAAATATAAAATTATTACTAATATATTCAATTAGATAGATATATAAAAATCTCACCCTAGATTCAAAAAGCATTCCTTTTTGACCTCACCTTGAAAAAATTTCATTTTTATTTAAAGTATGCTTCGCCTTTCTGCGCAAGAATTCGCATTTTAAATGCGGAAGAATATTATGCAAACTTAATTTCATCTAGAATTAAAGATAGTAAATATTAATACAAACTTAATTTTAAAAACAAAAAAACAATGAATAAGATATATCAACTACTTAAGATAAAAAATAAAACAAACTTAATTAAGTTACCATAATTAGACGCAGTATTTGGTCATAAAGCAAAATAAGGGATAAGGAACTATGTGCAAACTCTGAATAAGTCTATTAGCTATTCCTGTTACTAGCAGCCCACCTTATTTAAAATGAGGTATTTCATTCACTGGATATATTAATGTTAATGGATTTGATGTTAATGAGATAAAGCCAAACCGCTGATAAAACTCCATAGCTTTTTGATCCTTAGCATGTATTACAACAAAATTTACGCCAATAATTTGAGCAACTTTTGAAACTTGTTTAAGAGCATGTGCTAAAAGTACTTTTCCAACTCCTTGCCCCTGTGCTGCTTGATCAACGGCAAAGCGACCCACAACCACACAAGGTAAGGGATAACGAGGTAATCGTTTAGTGAGAACAGCATCAACCCCATCAAATCCTATAGAGGTACTTGATAGACAATAAAATCCCCTCACCTGTGCATCATCAATAGCAACATAGGTTTTACTTGTTCCTGATTTCTGATGTTGGGATGCGTATTGTTTTATGAACTTATTTAAATCATCTTGCCCACAATTAAATGATTTTTTCTGATGATGGGCTTGTAAAACCTCAATTTTCATCCAATAAACTCATTAAATTTTTCATCTCATCATTTGCAGGGCGTGGATTTTCAAGCAAATTCATTAACATATCACGATCAGCATTATTTACTTTTAACTCGTGATTAGATTTAAGTAATTCTTTTGCTCGTTCAAATGAGGATTGGATCATAAAGGAACTCACACTAAGACCCAATAAATTCGCAGCTTGCTCAATTACATTCTTTGCATCTACGGTTGAACGAACATTGATTCGTTCTGTTGCTAAGTTAGCCATATTTTCCACCAATTTGTACATCATAATGATGTACAAATTATAGCAGATTAAGGTAGTACTTTAAGATCCAAATTTACATATTTTGTTCTAAAATATTTGGAATAGAAAATAAGCATTTTACTATGAACCAGAATGAATGGTCGGGTTTGAGTCTGAATATGCAATTGGTTTACATAAGAATATGCAACGATGTTTACTAAGATGTAATTTGAATACTTTTGCCTATCATCAACGTTTTTTTAAACTCATTAATTGAGTATTAAAATACCATATTAATTATTAAGTTGCTGAATTAAATAAATAATTAAATAAAAATTATAAAATTTTGTTTGTATATAAATATATTTAAGTTTGTATGTTTTTGCTAAATACAAAATTAACCCGCTTCAGATATGATTAATTATCCACCAAAACCCACAGGTCTTCTGTATGGCAAAAATTATAAAAAACTATGAAGAACTAGTAACAGAAGGGTATGGCCAGGGCCATGGACGCGATTATAAACCTTGTAAAACTGTTCAAAACTTCAGTTCAATTGGTCGCTCTCACAGAGTACAAGGCCGTGTCAGTAAACGTCTTCATCACTTATTTTCTGATCTAGAGCTATCTACCTTTTTACTGCTTGACTGGAATCAGAACGTTACAGATATTCGCGAGCATTATCCTTTGGATATCTATGATCTTAACTCCATCTGTTCTCGTTTCCGAATGAAAAAAGTGTCGATTGACTATATACCTTTTACCCTATCTTCAGATTTTTTAGTTGATTTTGGTAAGTTTTCTATAGCCCTTGACACTCTTTACAGCAAAGATCTGAATAAAGCTCATGTTATTGAGTCATTAGAAATTAAACGTCGCTACTGGGAAGAAGAGCACAATACGCCGTTCAAGTTGATTACTGAAAAAGACATTCCTGCTACGGTACTAGAGAACATTAAATGGTTGTATGTAGAAAAAAATGACCTTGAAATAACAAATCACATGATCGATCTAGCAGTTTATTTTATGGAAGAAATTAGCCAGTACCCTCAAAGCTCATTAATCCAATTTTGTAAGCATTTTGACCAAACTCAAAAAATGGGTATCGGAGCGACGCTCGCATTGTTTAGAAAATTATTTGCACTGCGAATACTTCAATTTAATCTAGAAATTTCGTACTTGGAGCTTAAACTCTCTGATATTCATGCAAGTAATTTGCTCCAGAATGAGAATACAGTCCATGCAACTAATTAATTCAGTTTACATCTTGAATTCAACACAATACCGAATACTCAAATTCTTACCGCAGTATACGGTATGGATTGCGATTGATAATAAAAATGCTTTTCCTGAACTCATTTTGTCTAAGGAACTTCAAACTCTCTCAGATGATCAAAGCCTGATACCAGCGCAAGATCCTTATGAATACTTAAAACGATTAAACTTGAGTGAAGATTCTATTCAACTCAAAAAAAGAGATGAAAACTTTTTAATTATTCAAGATTTAATTAATGATGATCAAGTTCTTATCAATGCAAAAATCAGGACTGCAAAAATTAAAACTCTACATCTAGAGAAAGAAGTATCAATTAATAAAATTCTACGACTCCTAAGACGCTACTGGCAGCGTGGTCAAACGATAAATGCTTTGGTACCGGACTATGAAAACTCAGGTGGAAAAGGCCAAAAAAGAACGATAGGTGATAAAAAAATTGGCAGACCACGCATCTATGAATCAAATGAAGGTAAGAATGTTACTGAACAGGTTGAATTATATTTTAAGAAAGCCATCGAAGAGTATTTAGTTCCTGTCAAAAAACAATCCATTAACGAAACTTATCTTCGGTTTAAAAATTTATTTTCCAAGCACTTTCATCAAGTGCAAGCTGGAGATATTCCAACGTATGCTCAATTCTACTACTTTTATAATACGCGATATAGAAATAAGAACAATTCCAAGGAAATTCTGAAGAATCAGAAAACCCTGAAAGATCACAAACCTCTGACTTCAACAGCGACCAAGCAAGCAAATGGTCCTGGTGCACGTTATGAGATAGATTCAACAGTCGCTGACATCTATCTAGTATCATCACGAGATCCATCACAGATTATTGGCCGACCTACCGTATATATTGTTATCGATGTATTCAGCAGGATGATTACTGGACTTTATGTCGGTATGGAAAACAGTTCATTTAACACAGCTATACAATGCCTCAGCGTTGCAATCCAAGATAAAGTGACATTCTGTCAGAGTTATGGCTTGCAAATACAACCAGAAGACTGGCCTATTTATGGTTTACCTGGTGCCATACTTGCAGACCGCGGTGAACTCATTGGTTATCAAATTGAACTTCTTGAAAAAAACTTTTCTGTTCGTATTGAAAATGCGCCACCGTATCGAAGCGATGCCAAAGGTATTGTGGAGAGGGCTTTTGGAATCATTCAGTCACGCTTTAAATCCTACGAGAATATTGGTGTTGTTTCTGGATTCAAGGAAAAAAAGAAAGGCGGACATGATTATCGACTAGAAGCTTGTCTAACTCTGGAAGAGTTCAGAAAAATCATCTTAAGCTGCGTCTTGTTACGCAATAATTTTGATATTTTGACGAAATACGATCGTAGTGCCGATATGCCGACTGACCTGCCTTCTACCCCCCTTAAGCTCTGGCAGTGGGGTCTACAGCACCGTACTGGGATGTTGAGACAAGTGGATAACAAATCACTATATGTTGGCTTGCTACCTAGGATCGATGCATCCTTAAGTGATAAAGGACTTAAAGTCAAAGGATTAGTCTATCAATGTTTGGAAATGCATCAACAAGGCTGGTTTATTCGTAACACGACCAAATCCCGCCCGAAAAAGTTGCGGATTGGTTTTGACCCATACTCAGTAAATACCATTTATGTTTTCTTTGATGAAAATAAATTGGAATACTGGGAAGCCCACTTAAGTGATGCCTCACGTCAATATCAGCATCTGACCTGGTGGGAAGCTGAACAAATTCAAAAAGCGATCAAAACTGTTGAAAAACAGCATTCGCAACTAAAGTCTGTAGCCATCAGTGAATTGCAGGATTTTACTGACAAAATCATTCATGCAGCACAGAGTCGGCAGGCTCAAGTAGGAGTACACCAACTTTCTAAAGCACAACGTACTCGGGATATCCGTCAGAATAAACAAGAAGCTATCCAAGTGGAACGTGCGGAACATCTCCAGAACAGACCCAGCAATTCTATCCAGACTATCAATCCCAACCAAGACAATTCTCAAATATCCCAATCTGACAGCAGCAATCTGGATTTAACCAGTCAACCAGACTTAATGAGACAATTATTTGAAGAGGACGATGAAGAATGAATAATAATGAAATAGTAGTTAATACATCGATACAAGACATCTATGGGGATAATCCTCTCATTACTAAATTACCGCCTATCCTTGATACAAAGTCAGTCATTAAACACCTACGGGGAAAACTGAAATTTATTCCAGAACAACGTTTCTTACCCCAACCAGAAAGAATCCATCTGATTGCTCAGCTGCCTCATGATTTTTTTCAACCACTGACCAAACATCTATCACTGGAACAAAAAATTTCTATCATGATCCGGCAAGGTTACGTGAGTAGAAACATCACTAATGGTGATAGACATCGACATTTACACGCCGCTTTTCAACAACTTGAACCATCAAATGAAAGTTCTTACCGATATGCACCTCCAGAATCAACTGCGACCAGCATGTCAATTATAGGATGCTCAGGAAGCGGCAAAACAACGACGATGAACAAGATTTTGCGTTATTACCCGCAAGTGATTGAGCATAAAGAGCTAGGATTAAAACAAATTGTTTTCCTTAAAATTGATTGCCCGCATGACAGCTCTTTAAAAAACTTATGTTCAAACTTTTTTAGAGCAGTAGATTTAGCATTAGGAGATACTAACTTTGAGCATCGTTTCACCAGAAGCCGCTTAAATGTGAATGCAATGCTGCAACAGATGAAAATTATCGCAAATAATTATTCTATTGGACTTCTGATCATTGATGAAATCCAGCATTTGAATACAAAAAAATCTGGCGGGGCTGAGATCATTCTTAATTTCTTTGTCACGCTGGTGAATGTGGCATCGATCCCTATCGTGATGATTGGGACACCTAAAGCGAATGAAATCCTGCAAGAAGACTTAAGGTCAGCTAGACGCAGTGCAGGATTAGGCTCTTTAATCTGGGAACCTATGCGAAATGAAGCGCCTATTCCCGATCCTGGCGACCCTGATCAAATGATCATTTCTGAATGGTATGCCTTTACCAACAAGCTGTGGCAATATCAATGGATTCAACAACCAGCTGAACTGACCGATGAATTAAGAAACACTTGGTATTATTATACGCAGGGCATTCCAGATTTAGTGGTTAAGCTGTTCTGTCTGGTACAAATTCACGCCATCACCATCGGCCTGGAAAAAATCACCTCAGAATTATTTAAAAAGGTCTATGAAGAACAATTACAGCCAGTCCACGACATTTTAGATGCACTGCGTTCAGGCAATCCCGCACGTATTGCACGGTATTCTGACCTAACCATCCCTCAAGTTCAAATTGAAGAATATGTTGAAAAACAACGTTTTAAATCTGAATTAAAAATGGAAAAACAGCATAAAGATTTAGGACCGCATTATTCTACCCTCATTGGTATGCTGACAGCCTTTGGTCACCCGGCTGCTACAATAGATCTGCATGTCACTTCTGCATTAAAAAAATATCCAAACGAGAACTTACAGGTACTACTCCAGCATATTCTGGAAGTATTAGACGGCTCTGTAGCAAAAGATAAATTGGACCAGCCTCAGACCACAACTTCGGTAAGAAAACCAAGAACATCACGCAAAGTCATGAAAGCAGAAGAATGGAAGAGCACTGAAGCCAATGACTTACGGAATTTTTTCAGTCAAGCACAAGAAAAGGAAGTAGATGTTTATGAGCTATTAAAATCATCTCACTATTTGTTTGATCCCACCTCTCCTGTGTTGCATTAAACAAAAAATAGAGAGTAAGTGTATTATGATTTCAAATTTTCCAATACCATATCCAGATGAGTTAATTTACAGCGTGATTGCACGTTATGCTATTCACAATGGAATTTTAAGTCCCAAATACCTTACTGAAGAATTATTCAATAATAGAAATTTGACGCCAACTTACGATTTACCATCTCATATAGGAAAATTGGCTAGTTATTTACCCGATTGCTATGATGCACTCTATTTAATCAACCACCACACCTTATTACCAATTTATCAACCATTTCAACCTGATACAGTGATGCGTTATGCTGTACATGTATTACAGGGTGAACAGTATCAATCATTACATACCAAGTTGGGAAAAAATGCGTCACGAATCAAATCTGTAAATTTTTTTCGGTTCTGCCCTCATTGCTGGCAAGAACAGATGGAGCAATATGGTGAAGTTTACTGGAAACGCAGCTGGCAGATTACAGGATATGAATATTGCATAAAGCATGAATCTGCCCTTTTTGTCAGCTCTGTTCCTTGCAATGGGCTAGACCGAAGATTTTATAATGCTCATTTAAATGTCCTTATTGACTCCTCACAACTTTTTATTAATTCACAAGACTTAAAGCGTCATCTAGAGTTAGCAAAAATAATCGAGGATCTACTTATTCAATCTAGCCATATTGCAGTACAAGATGTTTCGATTTTATCAAATGCCTACTTCAATCTATTGAAAGACAGAGGCTTACTGTCAGGTCAAAAAAATATCAACTACGAAAAAATTCGTCACCTTGTCTTAGATTACTGGGGCGAAAGCTTTCTTAAATACTATCATTTAGATGATCTTCTTTCTGAGAACTGCTGGCTCAAAAATATGTGCAGGAAACATCGTAAAGCATTTTCTTATCTTGAGCATTGCATTGTATTAAAATCGCTGGTTCCAGAGCAAAAACCAATTGAAACATATAAGCAATATGTTAGCTTAGCATCTATAGAAAAAACAAACTTAGATCAGCAGCACGAAGCTCCCCCTGTATGGGTTAATAATAAAATAGATATGATATTATCTGAAGATCAAAAACAATGGACAAAATTAATTCAGAAAAATTCTGTTAAGCAGGCACGTCAATGTGATCCTGCACTTTACGCTCGGTTATATCGTAATCATAAGAACTGGCTATTACTGACAAATAAATCTGCTGTGGTATTACCTTCAGCCATTCCCAAGCCACGTGTAGATTGGAAAAAGCGAGATCAACAATTGATTAAACAACTCATCAAAATCCGGGATCAATTATTAGAAGATCTCGACTCTCCACAATGGACAAAAAAGTTTTTTATTAAGCAACTTGGCTCGGTAAGTATGATTGAAAAAAACTGGAGGTTTTTACCACTCACCACCGCCTTTCTAGAGCGTTACGCTGAGTCTGCAGATTGTTATCAAATACGCCGTCTTACACGAACATTTATTCGCCAATACACTGAAAATCAGTTCTATCCACCGAGTGTTTTTCTTCGACTATCCGGATTAAGCCCTGAACGATTAACGCCAGAAGCTCGTAGATTTTTTAATAGTATTTGGGGGTGAAATTAAAAATGAGTGATTGTCTGATCGAATATTTACCGAAAGATATGATTTATTATACTGCGAAAAAAATTAGTCGACATGGTCAAACTCGGTTTGATATTGATACTTGTTTATTTAACCCTCTTATTAAACGGTATATTCATCTTAAATTGCCAATTGAAAGTATTCTTCTTTATTACCATAAAACTCCAATTGCCAATCCTGATCCACAGAAATTATTTAACCACACCCTGAAATCAGTGGATTTTTCAGCGCTCAACGTTTTAGATTTATCCAAGAACAATTATCAAAAAACGCATAACGGTCAGTTATACTTTGAGTTTAATTATGATTCACCCATATTAAAGAAAAATATGACAATTCTTTTACCTAAGCTTATTCTTGCTCGGGATCTATTTTTTTCACACCCCTATCTTTTACGTGCAGCACTTTTTGCAGAAAATTATTCAACAGATATTTTAGTGGATATGAATGATGAAAATGCTATACATATTAATATTGCGCAAAACAAAAAAATTATGAGAGCTGATATCTCTGATCCTCATTTTTTAAAGAAGCTAGCTTTAATTTTATTACAGCCGGACTTAAATAAGGCCTTCCTTAGTATTTATCAAAAAACAATTGTTGATCAAAAAGGTGTTAAAAGCTTTAATTTTGATATGGAAGCTCCTAATATCAAAAATATTAACCTAACAGTAGAGGGTATTTTTAATAAAAAAACAGGTATTTACAGAATTGAGCGCATCACGTCTTTCAAAAATCTTGATACAGCTATCAACCGCCCTATTCAATTTCATTTCACTTCAAAAAAGATTATACAACAAATAAAAAATGCTCAAGGACAAAATCCCAAGCAGTCAACACCAACATGTCCACCTAGAGAAAAATTAAATCAAAAAGCTGATGCAGATATCGATAAACTAATAGCCAAACTAAGAAACCTCCCAGGAAAAATTTATACGATAGAAGAATTAAAAATTTCTTTAGAGACGCCCCCTTCCGAAACTACCATACGGCAAAGACGAAAGCAGATGGATAAAGACCAAAATCAAGAAGAAGGATTTGCTGGCGGAGAAGGAGATATAGAGGGTACTCTGCCTGGAGTTACAACAGAATCAGATATTCAACTAGAGCGAGTCACTCATAAAGACTTGATTAAGGTATTGGACAAAATTGAACAAAAAGGATATGAAATCAAAGAAATTAAGAATTCACCGTTTAAAAAATATAAACGTTTCCGAGGCCACAAGTTTTCTAACGCCAATCAACTACGATACTTTTATGTCTATAGAATTATAAACACAAAAAATGATGAACAATTCTATCTATGTGAAATTGATACATCAGATGGAAAAAAGAACATCTCTACACTATTACTCCGATATGAAGAAAAAACTCAATTATTAATTGAGATAGATTTCGAAAAATTAAACAATTCAATACTTTCTCAATCACTCAGTTGGCCTAAAAAGTTTATATCTGAAGTAAGAGGTATTACCGCCTTTACTACAATTAATCATCCTTCAAAAAAGGAACAACTAGACGATGTAAATTATTATGTTGACTGGGCTCAACGAATCTTAGCAAAGGTAAAATCAATATAAAGGTTAAACAGTATCTTGGCATATAGGAGCGATTTTCCTTCTATAATCATACCTTCCTTACTTCGCAGGAATTATTTCGAGAATTTAGATGACACAACTTACTTGTTTTAAAGCCTATGACATTCGCGGCAAACTTGGTACAGAACTCAATGAAGAGATTGCTTATAAAATTGGCCGTGCCTATGGGCAAATTTATCAACCTAAAACAGTGGTTGTGGGCTGCGACATCCGTCTCAGCAGTGAAGATTTAAAACAAGCCACCATCAAAGGTCTGAATGATGCGGGTGTTGATGTATTAGATTTAGGTATGACGGGGACTGAAGAAGTCTATTTCGGTGCCTTTCATCTAGATGTTCAAGGTGGGATCGAAATCACGGCAAGCCACAACCCGATGGACTATAACGGCATGAAATTGGTCCGCGAAAATGCACGTCCGATTGGAGCCGATTCAGGGTTAAAAGAAATTCGCTTATTGGCTGAATCAGGCAACTTTAATGAAGTTATCACTAAAGGCAAGACTGAAAAATACAATATTCTTCCTGAATATATTGATCATTTAATGTCTTATATTGATCCTGCCAAAATTCGCCCACTCAAATTAGTCATGAATGCTGGTAATGGTGCTGCGGGCCATGTGGTCGATGCCATTGAAGTAAAGTTCAAACAACTTAACATTCCTGTTGAATTTGTGAAAATTCACAATGATGCTGATGGTACTTTCCCGAATGGTATTCCCAACCCGATTTTAGTTGAAAACCGTGACAGCACCCGTAATGCGGTGATTGACCATCATGCAGATATGGGTATCGCGTGGGATGGTGACTTTGACCGCTGCTTCTTATTTGATGAAAAAGGTCAATTCATTGAAGGCTATTATATTGTCGGTCTATTGGCACAAGCGTTCTTACTGAAACAAGCTGGTGAAAAAATTGTGCATGACCCACGTCTTGTATGGAATACCTTTGATGTCATTGAACAATACCAAGGTGAAGCGATTCAGTCTAAATCAGGGCATTCATACATTAAAGAAAAAATGCGTGAGCACAATGCAGTGTATGGCGGTGAAATGTCAGCACATCATTACTTCCGTGATTTTGCTTACTGTGACAGTGGTATGATTCCTTGGTTATTGGCAATTTCTGTACTCTCAGAAACCCAGCAAACATTGTCTTCACTGGTTGAAGGTATGATTGAAAAGTTCCCTTGTTCGGGTGAAATCAATTTTAAAGTTGCGGATACTCAAGCCACTATTCAAAAGATTTTTGATCACTTTGCCGATCAAAATCCTGCGATTGATGAAACGGATGGTGTCAGTCTAAATTTTGGTGCATGGCGCTTCAATGTTCGAGCATCAAATACAGAGCCATTATTGCGCTTAAATATTGAGAGTCGAAAAGATCAAAATCCAAAACCAATGCAAGATTATGTCGATGAATTAACACAGTTGATTCAAGGGTAAATTTTTCTGCATGCTAATAAAAAACCATTCAACTTATTCAATAAGTTGAATGGTTTATTTTTAGCTTAACTCAAAAGAAATTCTATCCAAGCTGACGACTGATTAAAATAGTGAACGATCCAATGGAATTTCGACCCCGATAGACACTCCCGCATCTTGACCATAGACATCAGAATCACTCACCCATCCATTCAGCTTCAATGGCGCATTTGGTTTTAAGTAATGTGTCCAAGTAAGATCTAAAGCTTTAATTTCATCTTTTTGCGCAAATGCATGATTATTTATTGAATTTGACTGATTCACTTTGGCCATCATTACTCGACCATTTAAGCGATTCATAACATCAAAGCGAATATCTCCACCAAGACTTAGCATTTGACCATCCCCGCCCATGGCATGCCCTAACGGGAAGCCGTGTTGATAATAGCCATCTTGATAAATATAGTGATTATAGGAAATACCTTGTACGTCGCCATTGGTTCGAGTATCAGCCCATTCCGCATACACCTGCAAAGGTAAATTATTCAATTGTGAAGAATAATCGACACCTGCTAAATACATTTTTTTTGAAGGAAGAAGCCCAGCTTCATCTTCACCTACATATTGCCCATAAAGGCTAATCGGGACACCACTCCAGTGGTTTAAATTAAGGCGTGCATCAAAACCCGCAATTTGATTAGACTTATCTAGATCGCCATCATAAAAGTTGTCATTACCTTTAATTGCATTCCAAAGAGAATCCCAACTTTCTGAACGTCCTTCCCCACCCCACTGAAGCATCCGAGAAGCGCCTAGCTCCAAGTAAGACAATGGCTGTGCAGTTAGACGCAGCCCTAATAGTTTGGCATCTGGAATCGCACTGTAGTCATCTAATTGACCTGCAAAAGCTTGATATTGCCAAGGTCCAATCCAAGACAACCACTTTGTTTCAAAGGCCTGTTGTTCCGCTCTTTGCATAGTAAAACCATAAACAGGGCGACTCGCATCACCACGGATTAGGCTTCCTTCATGTCCAGGTCCCCAATACGTTGGGATTTGACCTGCAATCAACCATTGATTCCACAATTTACCAGCAAGATATGAGCCTTCTAAATTGACATCATGTCCATGGTCAATGATTGGATCTTTTTCAGTATTGACTCGCAGTCTTGCATCCCACTGCGTTCCACCTGCATTCAATTCAAGTGCGGCTTGATATTGCGATTTTTGCTCATCTGCAAATTTTTGCGGGATGTTCTGTGGATCTGTTTCAGCAAATAAAGCGAGCTTAATAGAGGTATTTTCTGCTTCTAAATTTGCCATGACCGAATTGACAACTTTCTGCTGAGCATTATTTTCAATTTTGGCAGTAGATAATGCACGCTGAATTTCTTCACCACTCAATGGCCAAGTCGAAGTGCTGATTTGAATCACACCTTGTTGGTTCAGCCAATTTAGATCTGTACGTAGATCATTATTATTCAAAATGATCCCTTGAGCTGTAACTGGCAAAGCTATAGAAGAAAAAATGGCAAATGATAAAACCCTAAGAGCTTGATATTTCATATATTATTTCAATCAATTTATCTTTCACATATGATAACGATTTTTTTCAAACAAAAGATAAGATCTATCATTATTTTTGCACAATCAATACACGACTCACGACTTAAGTTAAGTAGTGAGAAGTATGGCAAATACAAAATTCGCCATACTGTCTTTAATGAATTTACACACTAAATTTAAATCTTAATTGTACCCATTTGGATTTTGCTTCTGCCAGTTCCAGCTATCCTTCAACATATCTTCTAAACCATGTTGAGGCTGCCAATCTAACTCCGCAATTGCACGCGTATTATCAGCAAATGAGGTTGCAACATCACCTTCTCGACGAGGTACATATTCAAAAGGTATCTCAACACCATTCACTTTTTCAAAAGTATCTCGAATTTGTTTTACTGAAATTCCATTGCCTGTACCAATATTCCAAGCGCGGCATCCTTGTGTTTTTAAACGATGATTCAATGCGCATAAATGTGCATTGGCCAAATCAACCACATGGATATAATCACGCACACCTGTACCATCTACCGTGTCATAATCATTGCCAAAAATTGACAACTTATCACGACGGCCGACTGCAACCTGCGTCACGTAAGGCATCAAATTATTGGGTATCCCTTGTGGGTCTTCACCCATTTGGCCACTTTTATGTGCCCCTACCGGGTTAAAATAACGCAGCAATCCAATTGACCAGCGCTCATCTGCAGTCGATAATTTTTCTAGTAATTGCTCGACAATCAGTTTGGTATAGCCATAGTTATTACTTGGCATACCTGTAGGCATGGTTTCATTCAAGGGTGAAATATTGGCTTCATCATAAACGGTTGCCGATGAACTAAAGACCAACTTAAAGACTTGAGCACGCTCCATCGCTTTAACTAAGCTAATAGAACCTGAGATATTATTTTCAAAATATTTTAGTGGCTTTTTTTGGCTTTCACCCACAGCTTTTAAACCTGCAAAGTGAATCACAGCATCAATAGAATGATGCTGAAAAATTTGATCTAAAATTTGCTGATCGAGAATATCACCTTCAACAAAATCTAATTTTTTAGCTGCCAACGCTTGAACACGTGCTAAAGATTCGACAGAACTGTTGGACAAATTATCCAGTACAACAACCTCATGCCCTGCGCTCAAAAGTTGAATACAAGTATGTGAACCAATATAACCTGCACCACCTGTTACTAAAATTTTAGCCATTGGTTTTTCCTAATAATATTTGTAGTAAGCCTTGCGTTGAACCATCTAAATCCGCAATATCCTTTCGATCACCATTTAATATTGGAAGTAGCTGATTGGCAATTTCTTTGCCTTTTTCTACACCCCATTGATCAAACGGGTTAATGTTCCAAAGCACCGACTGTACAAAAACTTTATGTTCATACATTGCAATCAACATGCCCAAACTATATGGATTTAGCTCTTGCAATAAAATGGTTGAACTTGGTTGATTGCCTTCATATTGTTTATATTCCGGCAAATCTTGTACTTCTTGTTGATTTAAAGCTTGATTACCAAATGCCAGTAAGCGCGATTGAGCCAAACAATTGGATAAGGCCAAATGATGCTGTTCCACCAGCGCCTCTGCATTATCGACATAGGTAAATTGTTGGGCCTGATAACGCTGCACTGGCGCAATAAAATCACAACTCACTGCTTGACTGCCTTGATGCAGCAATTGGTAAAAAGCATGCTGCGCATTTGGTCCCACTTCCCCCCATATAATCGGGCAAGTATCCCAGTCCACTTTTTGACCATTACGCTGAATCGATTTACCATTCGACTCCATTTCCAACTGCTGTAAATAAGAGGCGAAATATTTCAAACGCCCATCATAGGGCAGCACTGCATGAGTCTGAATATCAAGGAAATTATTATTCCACGCACCCAATAAGCCCATTAATACAGGAATATTGTGTTCGAAAGGTGCCGTCTGAAAATGCTGGTCTACCGCATATGCGCCAGCTAACAGTTGTTTAAAGCCATCAACTCCAATTGTCAGTGCAATCGGTAAACCGATACATGACCAAAGTGAATAGCGACCGCCGACCCAATCCCAGAGCAAAAATTGGTTTTCGGCTGCAATACCCCATTCTGTCATTTTATCTGCTTTGGTAGATACGCCAATAAAATGATGCTTTAAAATTTGTGATTCTTGTCCAAGTGCTTTTTCGAGCCATAATCGCACCGTTTGCGCATTGGATAAAGTATCAATGGTCCCGAACGATTTTGAAGAAATAATAAATAGCGTGGTTTCGGGGCGAAGTTGATGCAATAAATCTGAAAGCTGGCTACCATCAATGGTCGAAACAAAATGTACATCGAGTGGCTTATATGTGGATTTTTTGAAATCAGATAAGGCATGGCTCACCATCAGTGGTCCTAAATCTGACCCTCCGACACCAATATTGACCACATCTTGAATGACTTCACCAGTTGCGCCGCGGCACTGGCCAGCATGAATTTTTTCTACCAAAGCATACATACGCTCAAGTTGTGTATGCACTTGTTCTGCTAATTCAGGATGAGACTGATCATCTTTAGGTAACCGTAGCGCCCAATGCATGGCTGCACGCTGTTCGGTATAGTTAATTTCTTCAGTAGAAAATAAACGCTTTATCCACGACGTTAAATCTTGTGTCTGTGCCCACTGGACTAGATTTTTGACAACGGGCTGATTGACTCTATGTTTACTAAAATCAAAAACCACCGGCTCTAAAGGCACAGAGAATTTTTCGAATCGCTGAGGGTCTTCAGCAAAGAGTTCTGTTAAATGCTTATTTTCAAATTCAGTTTTCAAACTATGAAGACTGCCTAAAACTGAATCTAAATGTTCGACCATATAGGGTTGAGTTTTCATAGCCATTAACGTCCTACCCCCATATATACAAAACCTTGAGACTTCACATATGCTGGATCATAAATATTGCGCCCATCCAAAATAAGCGGATGCTGCATGGTTTTAAGCAATTCGGTATAATTTGGACTCCAATATTGTTTCCATGCAGTCAATAAACACAAAGCATGTGCATCTTGCACTGCCTCATATTGCTCTATGCAATATATAAGATCAGGTCGCTCACCATATATTTTTTTAATTTCTTCCAAGGCTTGAGGGTCGTGTAATTTAACTTTTACACCTTGAGCCCATAGTGCTGCCAACATGGCATGAATAGGAGATTGTTTCGTACTAGACGTTTTTTCTTTAAATGCAGCACCCCATATCGCAACAGTTTTCCCTTTTAAATCACCATGATAATAATTCCACAATTTGCGGAATAAAACTTCTTTTTGCTGCTCATTAATATCCCAAACTTGAGCAAGGAGCTGGCTATTTGCGCCCACACCTGACACCGTATGCGTTAGGGTCTGAATATCATGTGAAAAGTTTTCTCCACCAAAGCCTGCCCCCGGATAGAGATAAGATCCTCCAATACGATTATCCGCAGCCATCCCCTGACGAACTGACTCAATATCAATGCCTAATTTCTCAGCAACCATTGCCAAGTCATTGATATAACTAATTCGTGTCGCCAACATGCCAGAGATACTCAACTTGGTAAATTCAGCATCTAAAATGGGCATAAATAAATATTGCTGCTGACGTGGGAATAAAGGGCGTAAGAGTTCCTTAATTTTAATTTGAGCAACATCCGATGCAGCCCCAACAATCAACTGCTTGGCTTGGGCAAAGCTTTGTAAAGCGTTTCCTTCCTGAATCATGTCGGGTAAATAGACCCACTCATCTTCATGCAAAATTTTTGCAAATTTTTCTGTCCCATGCAGTCCTAGAGTAGACGCATTAATCATCAGTTTGGGGTGAATAATGGGGCGTTGCTTGATTACCTTGAGAATTTCGATACATTGCTCTTCTTCGGCAGGGTTAAAACTGAAGAAATAGGCATCTGCATCTAATGGAATATCATTAAAGTCGCAGTATTTTAAAAAACTACTTTGTTGTTTGTTGAGTAGATTTTTTACAGCTTCATCTTGCATATACATTTGTTCGCTTTCATACGTTTTCAGTGGTTCATACCAAAAAACGTGATGACCGCATTCTGCTAGCAAAGCAGCAAATACACCTGAAAAAAGTGTTTGTCCAAATACTGCAACCTTCATATCAATCTCTTTTTATAGTTTTAGTTCTTTGATCAGCGCTTTAAATTCCTCACCTAATTTTGGATGGTCTACACCATAATGTAAAACTGCTTTGAGATAGCCCAGTTTACTGCCGCAATCAAAAGTTTGACCTTTCATGCGATAGGCTTCAACCGTATCGGTCGCTTGCAGCATAGCAATAGCATCCGTCAACTGAATTTCATTACCTGCACCTTTAGGTGTTTTTTCCAATAATCGCATAATCTTGGCAGGCAAAATATAACGGCCAACTACCGATAAATTGGATGGCGCAGTTCCGACTGCCGGTTTTTCCACAATGCCTTGCATGACGATGCTATGCCCTTCTGCAGGTGTAGAAGCAACATCTACAATGCCATATTGATCCACCAAATGATCAGGTACAGCTTCGACCATAATCTGTGATGCATTGGTTTCATCAAAACGTTGAATCATGAGACTCAGATCGTTTTGGTCTGATGGATCTTTGACTAAAACATCTGGCAATAGCACAGCAAAATCATCATTCCCCACAACAGATTTGGCACATAAAACTGCATGACCTAAACCAAGTGGCTGTGGTTGACGTACACTGATTACACTGACATGTGGCGGTAAAATTTCGGTAATTTCTTTGAGTAAATCAAATTTATTTTTATGTTCTAGAGTGGTTTCCAGCTCAAAATTACGGTCAAAGTAATTTTCAATTGAGGCTTTTGAAGAATGGGTCACCAAGATAATCTGTTCAATCCCTGCAGCAACCGCTTCTTTGACTACATATTCAATGGCCGGACGGTCAACCACTGTCACCATTTCTTTAGGAATAGATTTACTGGCAGGTAAAAAACGTGTCCCGAGGCCTGCGACTGGAAGAATGGCTTTTTTGATCATTAAATTTCTGCTGACTAAATTTAAAAAATTTATGTTAAGACGATTTTACTTCATCTACATTATCTGTCGAGTCATTACCTTTAAACAAAGATGGCCCCACATGACCTGGAGCATTAATACCTTCTCTTCTCGTCATTACACCGACAGTTTTAAACATAATTTTAAAATCAACTAGAGTATTATGATGATCGACATACCAGACGTCGCATTTAAAACGTTCTTCATAGTCTAGCTCATTACGACCACTGACTTGCGCTAAACCGGTCATACCAGGACGAACATTTAAACGTCGCGCCTGTTCGGGTGAATATAATTTAACAAAGTCTTTGAGCATTGGGCGTGGACCAACAATACTCATGTCCCCTTTTAATACATTAATGAGCTGTGGCATTTCATCTAGACTAGTAGAGCGTAGCTTCTGACCAAATGGTGTAATCCGATCTTCATCTGGCAATGGATTTCCATCTTTATCCAAGGCATCTTTCATGGAACGAAACTTGATCATTTTAAAAAGTTTGCCATCTTTACCTGGACGCTCTTGCAGGAAAAAGATCGGAGAACCTAAATTTTTACGAACTTTAAAAGCCACTACGCAAAAAATTGGAGATAGAAGGACTAAAGCTATTAGTGAGATGACAATATCAACTAAACGTTTCATTACTAAAACTACCACTCTATTAATGAACTTTTTTTCGAAGTAAACTATTATAAATTTTGCCTAATAAAGAACTAGGCAAAAGCCTAAAAGTAGATCGTATTAAAAAGAGTATATTAGCATGTATTGGTCGCTGTAACTTAAGGTCTTTTTTCAATTTTAATAATTGTTTTTCACTTTTAATATATTCTAAACCTTTGCGACGCGCATGCATGCCGTTACCAACTCTTGCATAAAGAATAATATCTGATAAGTTTGCCACTTCATAACCTTTTCCTATAACTCTAAGCCATAAATTATAGTCTTCCATGAACAAATGGTGTTGGTAACCACCCAATTCTGTAATCACACTTTTTTTGTATGCCACAGTCATATGGTTAAATGGACAGCGTTTTTGAGCAAATTCTTTTATATCATCGTGTGTTGTTGGCACACTTTTGATAACTGCTGAATCATCCGGAGTCTGATCAAATTCAAGTATTTGTCCTCCAAAAAGTACAACATTAGGATTATGCCGAATAAATTGAATTTGTTTTTCAAAGCGATCAGGTTTACAGATATCATCTGTATCCATTCTAAAAACCCATTCATTTGAACAATGTTCTAGCCCTTTGTTTAATGCTTTACCCAGCCCAACATTTTGGCTTAATGGAATCACGTTTAAAGGTTTTCCAATTATTTGTTGCCATTTTTTGACACATTGACTTAGTTCTTCACCAATTGGACCATCTAAAACTAAAATTATCTCATTGGGTTGAATCGTTTGGTCTTTCCAAATACTTTGAAAACATTGCTCTAAAGCTAAAAGGTTTTCTTTATGGTATAAAGATAATAAAACTGAAAAATTCATATTACTCTTCATTAGAATTTAGATAAAATTTTTGCATTTCTTGCTGTTCAACTTTTCTAGCAAACCAATAATTTTGCTTTTGAGCATGTATTAATTGCTCTGAGTTTAAAAATATTGGGCTAGATCCTCGTTGAAAGTTAGGATCAAATTTAATAAATCGCTTATTACCACAATCTGCAACTTTACCTAGCATTTTATTTTTAGCAATTAGATATTGGAAAAAATGTTCATCAGGGCACAATTTTTTTCTAAAAAAATTTAAGTCTGTTTCAGTTATGGATTTCATCAAAATCTGTAATTCATTTCTACGAATTGAAAACCATTGACTCCCAAAATAAAATTTCTCACGAGTCGGCAATATTTTATCCATTTTCTTATAGAATTGAGTTAATGCTTTACCTAATAATGTTCTTTGATATTTTGTATCTGCATGAGGGGTATCAAAACGCATTCTGTATCGATGTTCTGAAGACTCGTTACATTCAATAAATATATCTGAATTATTCCAACTTAATTTTTTATCAAGAATAACATCATCACCACTAATCAAATGAAAGTATTCATTTGTTGGATCATGTTCAAGTGCATAATGAATTAAGTTTAGCGTAGCCTGTATCATTGAAAAACCAGCCCATTTAACATCAACTCTATTTTCTATAAAAAAGACATTACTAAAATCCTTAAAACTCTCAGATATTTCACAAAAATTTGACTTAAAATCAACATGGATATAAAAATTTGTATCTCTATTTTCCAGACAAGTACCTAATAGAGCATCATTTTTTTTATGCAATAAAATCAAAAAACATTTTTTTCCCATAAAAACACCTAATTAAAACAAGTACTGAATATAATTATATTTATACTCTGCACTAGGAAATATAAAAACTTTAATAAAAAATGGGACAAATAAATACAGAACCAAAATACCCAAAAGCCATATATTTTTTCGATACAATACTTGAAAAATATAATATATAGGGAAAATACATAAAAAACTAAACATATTCCACAATCTAAAATAAATTTCTATATATAGCATTTGAAAGAACATAAAATATGTTAAAGACCAAATAAATATTAAAAAATCAAAAAAAACATCTACTTTTTTACTACGAAGATAAAAAAACCAAAAACAAAAAAACAAAGGAGTATAATATAATTTAGGTAAAATAGATGAAATTTTACCAGCATCAAAAAAATCAGTATCAATATAATAAGTATAATTCCCTGTCAAACTAGAAATCAAAGGTACATTTAAAATATAGGAAATTAAAAGCTTTTGATTAAATAAGGCATAAAAAAACATAGAGCCTAAAAAAATGTAAAAGATATATTTTTTAGATGGTATCTTTTTAAAAAAAACAAATAAAACTAAGTAAAGATATGCCGTCTTATGAATAAAACCTAATAAAAAGAGACTGACGAAAAATTTAAAATTTTCTCTCTTGACAACCCAATATATTAATAATATTAAAAAGCTAAAAACCAAAGACTGTCGAAGAACATTAAAAGATGTCTGATAGAGACCTGTAACTAAAAAATAAAGCAAAAAAATCAACCAAGGACTAAAACCTAGATTTCGTAATAAAAATAAACTATAAAAAAAAGAAAGTGATATCAAAAATGAAAAAATTACAAATATAAATTGAGGATCACCTAAAATTTTTGCTAATTCAATAACCTTTATTAAAAAAAATTCGCCCTTAATTAAATATAGAGAAAAGTCATTATCATAGTACATTGACTTATAAGCTTTATAGTCTGTACCCACACTATCCTGAATAGCCATAGGAATAAAAAAGACTAAAAAAGCGGGAAGCCATATCGTTAACTGTGCTAAAAAGCTGCTTGATCTTATTCTTTCTGAAAAATATAAATATGTTGTAATAAATATAAAAATTAAGATATACATCATTTGCTATCTCCTATTTACAGAAAAAATTCGCAGCTCATGAGAAGATAAAAACTAAAGCAAATAACAGCTTATTCACTCCATCACTACACAACCTAAAAATCAATCACAAACACAAAACATATGGTTTTGAGTTAGCCAATATGACATATTTAACGCATAGATTTCAAATAAATCATTAAAAATTATCCTTTAAAAGGATATAAATATTAAAATATTTTTTCAATTTAATATGGCTTTGTTGCACAAACATTCAAAAGCTAAACTTTCCCCAAGTTATCCAAATTTAAGTGACAACTTGGGTGTGAGGTCGGCCCAACTCCATAAATTTATTTAATACTGCCACACGTGCATGCATCTCATTGACTTGGCTTGGCTTTGTTGCATAAAAATTGCATAATTATATGATTTTAAAGGTTTTGATTAAAATTCAACCTAAATTAAAACATAATAAAATCAGTGTTTTATGTATTTATGCAACAAAGCCATTGCAGAATAAGACATCGAATTAGGCGCAGTTTTAGAAAGAGCTGTAATTTTTCAAAAAAGCTTGAAAACCATTTAAAAGCCTTCGACCTAACCCTTCTTTTACATGAATAATGGTTTCATTTAATGGCAGCATATTTTTTGAAACACCACCCAGCAACAAAGTTTCCCATTTTTTTTAAAATTATGAAAAATCATATTTACTTATACTCCTATAAATAGCAGAACGATCAATAATATTAAGAGCAGCAACTTTCTTATTAAAATCAGCTACATATTCTTCAACAAAACAATCATTTACACCATCTTAAATAATCGACAATATACAGCAAAATCTGGTATATCAGCCCTCACTCCGATAATAAAAGCCAAGAGAATTAGTAAAATAAATTTCTATTTATTTTACTAATCGTCAATACTCATTACTGAAATAGTATTTTTTTTATTTTGTTAATAACTCTATCAAAAAATGAAAACTTCCAAGAATATCCCCAATGATGTATGCCATATGTTTCATCTACGATTTGATTAAACATAAGCTGTTTTACCGGCTTTGATTCATCAAATGGATTATAAGGATAAAATGAATCTGATTTTAATATTTTAAAGTTAGAAAACTTTGAATCATTGTAAATTTTTCCTAAAATTTGAGGCATTGCAATATACATCGTACTATTTTGATCATAATATTTTAACATTTTATACATCAAAATATTTCCCTTGAGTGATCCAATAGCGCCACAACTCACCTTACTCTTGTCTGAATCTTCATAAGCAGAAAAAAAGTCATATATCAACAAAGGACTTAAATCCCGAATTATTTCCATGTCCGTATCTAAATAAACTCCACCATATTCATAAAGTGCATAACAACGAACATAGTCAGCTGCAAAAGCATATTTTTTATCTTGTAATGCTTTTTTTACAAATGGGTGGTCAATAGGAGAGTTCAATTCATTCCACTCTTTAATTTCCCAATCTGGCAAATATTTTTTCCAACTTAAGATGCATGCTTGGATTAATGCTGATTTTTCTTGATCACCAAACCAACAAAAATGAATCACTTTAGGTATCATATATACCTCCTAAAACCAATCTTTCATTTTCACAAAAAAATATTTGCAGTAAACCAGAAACCCTCTATTAAAAATTACTGAAGGATTTTCCATTATATATTCCAATAAAAGCTTTAAGGATAAAGCTTTATTCTGCTGCCCTGTCCAAACGATATAAGTCCATCTTAGCTTGCTATATGCTTTATCATATAAATTATGTCCTTTATAAAAACTCAGCGTCTTCATATTGTTATCATAAATAAATTTAGAGTTCTTGGTGGTATTATTGGAGTGTATTCTATAATTTGCAAATGTGTCTGATAAACAATACACACTTCCTTTCTCTGCCATTTTCAACCACATATACCAGTCCTCAACCAATATATCAGGATTATAGCCACCGACTTCATCTAAAGTCGACTTTCTCATTAGCTGAGTTGGTGCATAGAATTGACATTCATTCAAAAATATTTTATCAAAAGCATATTCTTGCTGCTTCAATTTATCTAATTTTTTAATATTATTATTTTCATCAATATAATTTGCACTACCAAAAACTGCTGTAGTTTTTGGATTTTCTTCCATATATTTGACCTGCAAGTTAATTTTATTTTTTAAAATAATATCATCTGAAGCCAATGCTGCAAAATATTTACCTTTACTCCAAGCAATAGATTCATTTAAAGTTGCGCTCAATCCTTGATTAGGGCGATTTCTAAACTCAAATCGAACGAAACGTTGCTCACAAGCAGGGAGCATTTTTTCAATAATTTCAACAGAACTATCTTTAGAACCATCATCAATAATAATGAGCTCAATATTTTGATAAGTCTGGTCAATCACACTTTGAATGCTGTCTCGAACAAATTGTTCGTGGTTATAACAAGGAATAATAATAGAAACTAACGGAAAATTACTCACTGTACAAAATACCTCATTATCACTAATATTAGAAACTGAATTCTACGTTTTGAACTCAAATCACCAAATAAACTATTTCTCCAAATAAATTTAGTTGCATCGCTAATTGCGGACTTCCAATTTTCGATATTCTTCAGCGATTTACGGTTAAAAAATAAATATTTTCCTGCTTCCCATGCATATACAATAATAACTGCAGGACTTACCTCACTTTTATCTTTCGAGGAAAGTATTTTATACAAAATTATTGAATTAAAAATTTTCTTATATAATTCTTTATTAATTCTCTTAGTGGTAGACTGTAGATTATTATTATAAAAATATATACCATCTGAAACTTTTATGAGACGCGAATAATAGAATGCTAAACGTGTTATCACCTCATCATTATTTATATAGTTTTTGGTATTCTTTTCTTCATAATCTATGTATGCACACATTAAAATATCTTTTCTATATACTCCTAGCCCATGTACTCCCCACCTTTCTAAGGAGTTCTTTAGTGCATCCCGACCACAAAAAAATGATTTACTCGTATAATAGATAAAATCATTTAAAACTACCTCTCCATTAACTTCACTTTTATACTTCAAGTTGAAAAGAACTATGTCTACTTCAGTATTGAAATTAGTCATGGCTTCGTTTATAGCATCTTTAGAAAGCTCATCATCACAATCCAGTATTGCAATAAAATTTCCTGATGCGTGCATCACACCGTTCTTTCTAGCGCTAGCAGCCCCTTGATTTTCCTGATTTATTAGTCTAATTTTTAGATCTGGATATTTCGCAGCAATCTGAACAATTATATTCTTAGAGTTATCCGTAGAACCATCATTTACAAAAATAGCTTCTATAGCTTTATAAGTTTGACTTTGAATAACATCAAAACATTTCTCAATATTTTTCTCTTCATTATAGACTGGAATAATGATTGAACATAATTGATTCACATTAATACTCCATACTCTTAAGTTTAATGTTTGAAAATAAACCGCATACTAGCCAGTACATCAAACAATTTATAAAAAATGCAATTGCAATACCTTCAAAGCCAAAATATAAAATCGATAAGTAAGTTATTGGAAGTATACTTAGAGCAAACACTGTTTCTGTAATAACAAACAACCCCGTCATCGCTTTACTTAGCATCATGAAGCTAATAATCCAACTTGCAATTTTAGTCACATCACCAACTAACTGCCATGTTAACAATTCAAGCATTGGCATAAATTCATCTGTAAACAAAAACTTAACAACTATTTCTTTAAAAAGATAAATGAGAATAGACGATATAATCGCAACAGGTAAAATAACCTGATAACCTAAAAACACTTCCTTTTTAACCTCTTCATATTTTTTTAGTTCAGACAGTCTAGGTAGGTAATACACACCGAGGATCGTAGAGGCAAATAACAAGTAACCATTACTTAATCTTGTCATTGCATCCCAATACCCTGCATAAACTAAACCAAATTGCTCAATAACCATGTTTCTAAGCAATATTTGTGCAATATTGCCAAAAAACACACTTACAAAAGCCATTAATGCAAATGCTGCTAACTTCTTAGCTATATTCTTCTCGACTTTCCCAAAAAAACTTTTTAGATTAAACCACTCCAACTTAGAGCATAAAAACATCGTTACTAAAAAAGCGAGTGATTGATAAATTGACAGTGCGATCAATGCGCCATATAACTGATAATAAATCGCTAAGAGGCTTGTGATAATAAGTGAAAAGATACTCCCCGCAATATTAGCTACCACCATCTTTTTTACTTCTTTTACGCCATTCAGAATTGCCAAAAAGAAAGAGTTGAACGTAAAAAATACTAGAAAAATTGCAAACCAAACTAATACTTTAGAGTATTCATTAGAATGAAAAATATAAATGGCTATCTGATTTTTAAAAATCAAAATCAATAGCGCTGAAACTGTACTAAAAATTAGGATTAAAGTCCCTGAGGTTCGCCAAACTTCTATTTGCTTTGTTTTTTCTTCATGATATTCAGCTGTATATTTTATTATAGCGGTATTAATTGCACTTCCAGCAAAGGTTGTTATCATTTGAATAAAATTTTGGAATTGACCAATAGCAGCATAACCAGCAGGTCCGACGTATACGGCTAATATTTTATTCAATAAAAACATTGTGGCTGTTTTGATTAAAACAGCCACTCCATTTAGCACACTGGTCTTAAGCAAATTCATTTTAGGCGTTAAAACTATTACAAAGCTGAATTACTTTTTCTACATCTTCCAAACTCAGCGTTGGCCCCATAGGTAAGCTTATTACTTCATCATGAATCTTCTCGGAGATCGGATAACTCAAATTATTCCATTCTTTATAAGCCTGTTGCTTGTGTGGGGGAATTGGATAATGGATTAACGTTTGTACGCCATTTTCTGCTAAATATTGCTGTAATGCTTCTCGATTTCTTGAACGAACGACAAATAAATGCCAAACATGTTGGTCATATTGAGACACATCTATATCAGACAAAGGCAAGCTCAATTCAGGGTTTTTAATCCCCTCAAGATACATTTTTGCAATTGTACGACGATGTTTCACTTCTGCATCTAAATGTTTTAATTTGACATCAAGCATCGCTGCTTGAATTTCATCTAGTCGACTATTCACACCTGGAACTAAATTTTTATACTTTTCATGCGAGCCATAGTTACGCAATGCTTTTAACATGTTCGCTAATTCTGCATCATTCGTAGTAACTGCACCTGCATCACCCAATGCACCTAAATTTTTTCCAGGATAAAAACTAAAACCTGAAGCATCGCCCCAGTTTCCTGCTTTTTTACCTTGTATTTGTGCCCCATGACTTTGTGCGGAGTCTTCTAAAACCAATAAATTGTATTGTTTAGCAATTTGCATAATTTCTGGCATTTCTGCCAATTGACCATATAAATGGACAGGTAAAATCACTTTAGTTTTAGTCGTTATTGCTTCTTTTATTTTTATAGGATCAATATTGTAGGTAGAAATATTTGGCTCAACTAAAATTGCAGTCAAGTTATTTGCTGTAATCGCAAGAATACTAGCAATATAGGTATTTGAAGGAACAATCACTTCATCACCATCATGAAGCTTACCCAGCTCTTTCCAAGCACGTAAGGTTAAAATTAATGCATCTAAACCATTGGCCACGCCAATTGCAAATTTAACCCCGCAATAGTTTGCAAAATTTTGTTCAAACTGTTCTAGCTCATTTCCACCAATATACCACCCAGAATCAATAACTCTCGTGCAAGCCGTAATTAACTCTTCACGATACTGCTGATTAATATTTTTTAAATCTAAAAAGGTAATCATTCTTATATATAACCTTTAATTATTGCAGGGTTGCCTATCACTATTGCATTTGCGGGAACATCTTTAGTCACCACAGCACCAGCACCAATCAGTGCATTTTGGCCAATACGAATTCCAGGTAAAATGGTGGCATTGGCCCCAATGCTCGCACCCTTTTCAACAATCGTTTGAGAAAACTCTTCTGGATACTGCTTTGAACGGGGTTTTTTATCATTTGTAAACGTAACAGATGGGCCAATAAAGACGTTATCTTCTAGTGTGATCCCATCCCATACATAGACGCCTGATTTTATGGTGACATTGTTACCAACGATGACATCATTTTCAATGAGAGTATGCGCACAAATATTACAATTTTCACCAATTACAGCATGCTGTAGAATGACGCTAAACTGCCAAACTTTGGTTTTCTGTCCAATTCTTTGGGATTTCACGTCTGATAAAGGATGAATAAAAGGTTTATGTACTTCTTTTAAAAATTCTTGATAATCACGAATATAATCAGATTCAGTAAAATGCTCACTTGCCAAAACAAGTAGAACACAGTCCTCAGAAAAATCATGCATTTCCCGCCAGATCAATCCTTCAATAACCAAACCTTGGGTCGGGTTATCTAAAATAACTTCTTCTTTATTAGAGCCATTTTCCAGAATAAATCTGCAACTACCTTTTAAACATATTGCAACTTGTTTGAGATCAATATGAGCATGAAATCCACGAGGTTTATCTACTGTATTAAAAATATAATATAAACGCTTAACTTCAAAGGGAATGGACTGATTGGACTCAATAGCCACTAACCCACCACGGTCATCACCAAAGTTCGGTAAGTCAATTAATTCTACAAGACTCATCTTATTCAGCTACCAAAGAAATCAAATATTGACCATAGTCATTTTTACTCATGCTTTGCCCAATTTTTAACACTTGCTCTTTACTCAACCAACCTTGATTAAAAGCAATTTCTTCAAGACAAGCTACTTTATAACCTTGGCGTTTTTCTAAGGTCTCTACAAATTGTGCTGCTTCAAGCAAACTTGCATGTGTACCTGTATCGAGCCATGCAAAGCCTCGACCCAATAGCTCAACACTTAAGTCACCCCTCTCCAAATACATTTGGTTCACTGTCGTAATTTCTAATTCGCCACGCTCTGAAGGTTTAACTTCTTTTGCAATTTGAATCACATCATTGTCATAAAAATATAAACCTGTCACTGCAAAATTTGATTTTGGTTGCTTAGGTTTTTCTTCTAATGAAATTGCGCGTTTATGCTCATCAAACTCAACTACACCAAAACGCTCAGGGTCTTTTACTTGATAGCCAAAAACTGTAGCGCCTTTTTGGCGAGCTACAGCCTGCTTCAGCATTGGTGTAAAGCCCTGACCATAGAAAATATTATCGCCAAGTACCAAGCACACATTGCTATCACCAATAAATTCTTCGCCGATAATAAACGCTTGAGCCAACCCATCCGGACTAGGTTGAATGGCATACTGCAAACGAACACCAAACTGTGAACCATCACCAAGCAGGCGTTCAAAGCTCTCTTTATCCTCAGCTGTCGTAATAATCAGAATATCCTGAATGCCTGCCAACATAAGTACAGAAATTGGATAATAAATCATTGGCTTGTCGTAAATTGGGAGTAGTTGTTTAGATACACCCTTTGTAATTGGGTATAAACGTGTACCCGATCCACCTGCGAGAATAATACCTTTTGTATTCATTATGCATTCACACCTAATCTTTCACGTTGGTAACTGCCATCTTGAACACGACGACACCACTCTAAATTATTCAAATACCATTCAACTGTTTTTCGAATACCTGTATCAAACGTTTCTTCAGGTTTCCAGCCTAATTCATGGCCAATTTTTGTTGCATCAATGGCATATCGCAAATCATGACCAGGGCGATCTTGTACAAATGTGATCAGTGAATCATAAGCTTGTCCATTCGACTGGGGCTTTAACTCATCTAAAATCTTACAAATCTTTTTTACGACTTCAATGTTTTGTTTTTCATTGTGTCCACCAATGTTGTACGTCTCTCCCACAATGCCTTCAGTCACCACTTTATATAATGCTCTAGCGTGGTCTTCTACATATAACCAATCGCGAATTTGATCACCTTTACCATAAATTGGAAGTGCCTTACCTTCTAAAGCATTCAAAATCACTAAAGGAATCAATTTTTCAGGGAAATGATAAGGACCATAATTATTTGAACAATTGGTAATCATTGTTGGTAGTCCATAAGTTCGATGCCAAGCTCGAACTAAATGATCTGAACTGGCCTTACTTGCCGAATATGGCGAACTCGGAGCATAGGGTGTTGTCTCCAGGAACAAGTCATCTGTACCTTCTAAGTCACCATAAACCTCATCTGTTGAAATATGGTGAAAACGAAATGCTTGTTTTTTATTTTGATTTAAACCGTTCCAATAATGACGGGTAGCTTCCAGCAAGTGATATGTACCAATAATATTGGTTTCAATAAATGCAGCCGAACCTGTAATTGAGCGATCTACATGGGACTCTGCTGCCAAATGCATCACAGCATCTGGTTGAAAACTTTCAAAGATTTGATCTAATGCAATACGATCGCAAATATCAGTTTGAGAAAACTGATAACGCTCACTATCAGCAATACTTTCTAAAGATTCTAAATTGCCAGCATAAGTCAGCTTATCAATATTTAATACTTCATTATTAGTATGATTAATAATATGTCGAATCACGGCAGAACCAATAAAACCTGCTCCACCTGTTACTATAATCTTCATAAATATCCTAAATTTTAAAATTCACTGTATTAAGGTATAGCTTTAATTTTGTTATCCTTAATTATATCATCCAGTTAAATTAAATTTTAATACTACTATTAAAATTACTTATCTATAGATGCTGAGCAATAACCATCCACATATTTTTTTAGTATCGTAAATAATTCATTTAAATCATCACGATGCTTGTAACTTTTAAGCTGTATAAATATTTCAGCAACCTCTAAATATCCATAATATTTTTCATAAGACTTTAATATCCGTTCATGATCCGTTTTTTTTACATTTTCAGCATCAATTAACAACTCTTCATATAACTTTTCACCCGGACGTAGACCTGTAAATTGTATCTCAATATCACCTATACCATTTTCATCGATTGCTCGAAAACCACTCAAACGAATCATTTGTTTTGCCAAATCTATAATTTTGACTGGTTCACCCATATCAAGCAGAAATACATCACCGCCAGTCCCCATCGCACCTGCCTGAATCACAAGCTGAGCTGCCTCAGGAATCGTCATAAAATAACGCGTGACTTCTGGGTGCGTTACTGTAACAGGCCCGCCTTGAGCAATCTGCTTTTTAAACAAAGGGACGACAGAACCTGACGAACCAAGTACATTGCCAAAGCGTACAATACTAATTTGCGTTTTTGGATTCGTCGACGCTAGGCCCTGACAATACAATTCTGCCATGCGTTTAGACGCCCCCATCACATTGGTTGGACGTACCGCTTTATCGGTTGAAATTAAAACAAAAGTTTCAACATTTTGATTCACCGCTGCATCTACACTACGCTGTGTGCCAATGGACGTATTATAAATACCTTCAAATGGGTTTGCTTCAACAAGTGGTACATGTTTATAAGCTGCGGCGTGATAAACTGTTTGCACTTTGTACTCTTGAATAATACGTTCTAATTTTTGCTGATTGGTGACAGAACCTAGCACTGGAATAATTTGTATATCAGAAGCCTGCAATTCACGATCAATTGAATACAAAGCAAATTCAGACATTTCAAACAGCACTAACATTTTAGGCTGATGCTTCACAATCTGACGACATAACTCAGAGCCGATCGAACCGCCCGCCCCTGTCACCATGACCACTTTATGTTTAATATTTTTTTCTAACAGTTCAGGTTTCGGCGGTACAGGATCACGGCCTAATAAGTCAATAATATCCACTTCACGGATATCTGAAACTTGGACTTGCCCATCCACCAGTTGCGTTACCCCTGGCAGTTCCATAATTTTGACATCTGCTGAATCAAAAGACTCAATAATCTCTTTTTTCCGTGCACGACCAACGGAAGGCATGGCAAGTAATACTTCTTCAATGCCAAATTTTCCAAGTTTTGCTTGCGCTTTTTTGGGTGAATAAATTTTTAAACCACTCAGTGACTGACCTTGTAAGGAGCGCTTATCGTCAATAAAACACACGGGCAAATAATCATCTGAGCGGTTTAAAGCTGCTGCAATTTGTTGTCCTGCCAGCCCTGCGCCATAAATTGCCACACGTTTACGGCTTTGCTTTTTGGCAAAAGTTTTAAGAGTAGCGTAGCGAATGACTGCACGGCTCCACCACATGTATGAAAACAGCATAAAGCCATACATGAGCGGAATACTCATGGGAATAAATGCAACATTCAATTTTTTGATCGTGTATAAGGCCACGATTTGAATAAATGTCCCGATTAAAATTCGCAGCAGATAGTCTTCATTAAATGAACGCACAATTGCGCGGTAAATTCCGAGCAAAGCAAAAATAGCAATGCCAAAAATACCGACATAAATATACCAAGCATCCAGTCCTTGCATGACCTGTACATTGGGACGCGCCAAACGTATGGCATAAGCAAGCCACATCATTAACGGTAAAACACAAATATCCATCAGCACCAAAACGATTTGTTTTTGGCGACGCGGTAATGATGCTATAGAACGGATAAAGTCTTTCACAAGATGCTCAAATAGGGTCAATAAAGCGAATGAGAGCGCATATTATACGCTCTTTTCAGGTTTAGATTTTTGCGATCACCGCTTGGATCGCATCCACGGTTTTTTGTAGGCTGTGCTCGGACAAGGTTGGGTGTACAAGGAACATTAAGCTTGTTGCACCTAGCTGTTTAGCTTGCGGTAAAGACTGCGCAGGACGCCAAGGCGTACCATCAAATGCTTTTTCTAAATACACTTCTGAACACGAGCCGCTAAAACAAGGCACATTCAATGCATTGATTTCTGCCATGATTCGGTCACGCGACCAGTCTACAGGCAAGGCTGAAGTATTCACTTGCACATAGCATTTATAGGCTGCATGCACATATTCAACAGACGGTTTTACTACAGTAAAATACGGACTATTTTCAAATGCCGCTTGGATAAGCGCCATATTGGCATTACGTTTTGCCGTCCATTCAGGCATTTGTTTGAGTTGCAGGCGACCAATCACGGCTTGCATTTCCATCATGCGCCAGTTGGTGCCAAATGAGTCGTGTAACCAACGGAAGCCCGGTGGATGTTGCTTGTTATACACGCTATCAAAGTTTTTACCGTGATCTTTATACGACCACATTTTTTTCCACAGACTTTCATCATTGGTGGTGACCATACCGCCTTCACCGCCAGTGGTCATAATCTTGTCTTGGCAAAACGACCATGCACCAATATGACCAATTGAACCTGCGGATTTACCTTTATACATCGCACCATGCGCTTGAGCACAATCCTCAATCACGAAGATGCCTTTCTCCTCTGCCAATTGCATGATTGGATCCATATCACACATCCAACCCGCCAAATGCACACAAATAATCGCTTTGGTATTCGGTGTAAGCACCGCTTCAATAGTACGACGTGAGATGTTTTGTGAATCGAGTTCCACATCAGCAAAAATCGGATTAGCACCTGCAGTCACAATCGAACTTGCTGAAGCCAAGAAGGTACGTGAAGTGACAATCACATCATTCCCTGCACCGATGCCGAGGGCTTTTAGGGCTAAATCGAGTGCCACGGTGCCATTGGCTACGGCAACTGCATGCTTGGTTCCTGCAAACTGTGCAAATTCCTTTTCAAATTCACGGCATTCCTGCCCTGTCCAATAATTCACTTTATTGGACAAAAGAACTTTTGACACCGCATCGGCTTCTGCTTGGGTAAAGCTTGGCCAAGGCTCAAATGCACTGTTTAACATGGAATTTTCCTAAAACGTATTACTGTGAAGTCGTGACAATCCGCGCAGGATTACCCACCACTGTTGCGCCCGCAGGGACACTTTTGGTGACTACGGCGCCCATACCGACAATCGCGCCTTTACCAATCACCAAAGGCTGATCGGGGGTGCCTTGCTTAATCATGGCCCCTGCGCCAATATAAGCATGGTCGTGAATATGAATATTACCGTTGCATTTTACGCCTGGCGCAAAGGTAACGAAATCCCCAATCACACAATCATGCTCGACATAGCTATATAAATTGGCGTGGAAGCATTTTCCGATTTTAATATTGGAGGTAATGGTGACAAATGGACTGAGTGCTGAACCTTCTGCAATTTGTACTTCATCCATGAAAATGACGTTGTCAGCACAGATTGACCAAAGCTGAATACCATCCACTTCTAAACGCTGGGCAATTTTTTCGCGTACACGACTATTGGCAATCGCAATTTGCACGTATTTTCTTGATGCTGATTCATTTAAAAATGCTGAATAATTCATGGCACGATGACCATTCACCTCACCCATCTCTGTTAAGGCATCATCAATAAAGACAATTTCAGAACTGTCTTGTTCACGGGCTAATTGCTGCCGTGCCACCGGCATGAGACTACGCCCACAGCCCGATGCCCCATAAATCGCAAACAGTTTAGTCATTTTTATGTTCCGCAGAGCCGGTAAATTTGCTCATGGTTGCCTCACCTTCCGCGCTGATATCATCTTTGGCAATCACTTTTTTTATGGTTTTCAGCATGATTTTAAAATCGAGCCACAATGATTGGTTTTCAACATACCATGTATCGAGTTCGAATTTCTTTTCCCATGAAATGGCATTGCGACCATTCACTTGCGCATAACCCGTGATACCCGGACGCACGTTGTGACGTTTGGCTTGCTCGCTATTATATAAAGGTAGATATTCCATCAGTAATGGACGTGGACCAACAATACTCATGTCACCTTTAATCACGTTCCACAATTCAGGCATTTCATCGAGACTGGTGGCACGGAGCATTTTACCAAATGGGGTGAGACGTTCACTGTCGGGTAATGGGTTGCCCTCAGCATCCAGCGCATCTTTCATAGTGCGGAACTTAATCATTTCAAATGGTTTGCCATGTAAGCCCGGACGCACCTGACGAAATAGCACTGGCGAACCTAAATTCTTTTTCACCTTATGAGCCACCAAAGCATAAACAGGAGACAGCAGCACCAGCGCAGATGATGCGATCACAATATCCAATAAGCGCTTTAACATGGTTCACTCTTAAGATTAGATGAAGATGGGGAAATGGTATCCATTTCTAGCAATGATTATACCCTGTTCGAGACCATCAGATTTGTAAAATATTTCAACCGTCAAAGGGACTCAAGTAGTGCCCATTCCAAAAGATCCCGAAAATATAGTCGTTTAGAGATCGGTCCAACGACGATTGACTGCATGACCCGGGTTATTCATGCTGATCACCTTCGCGTAGTTTCCTACCGCAGTTGCATTTTCAGGAATGTCTTTCGTCACAACGCTGCCCGCACCGATAGTGGCATTATTGCCAATTTTTACATGCTCAATAATGCAGACATTTGGCCCAATATAAACATTGTCACCAATTTCTGCTGCTTGACGGCCGCCATTGGCACCAATCGTTGTAAATTGCGATAAATTTACATTATTGCCAAGCACAGTCGTAGGGTTAACAACCAGCGGCCCGCCATGACCAATAAACAGACCATATCCAATTTGAGTTGTGGTATGAATATCTATGCCGTACTGCTTTTTTTTATAATAATAAATGGGATAAGCCAACTTTGCCCAAAATGATTTTGCACTGGCCAAACGCAGCCAAAATGAAAAATTAAAACCACGATTGAAAAAATAAGTTTTCAAAAATGATTTAAAACCAAGATTGCCCGTATAACGGTATAAATCACTTTTTATATATTTTAAAGTCATCTGGATCGCCTCTTAAATTGGGTGAATCGCCTTTAATGGATACCCATTTCAGCCAGCAAATGCTTATTCACTTGATGCACATCATATTTATTCAGCGCAATTTCTCGCGAACGCTGTCCCATATACTCAATCAGTTTTGGATCTTCAATAAAGTATTGCATGCATTGCACCAAATCATCTACAGACTTCACTCCGACCAAATAACCATTCACACCGTGCGATACCGTTTCACGACAACCTGGTGCATCGGTGGTAATAATCGCCCGTCCCATAGCCATCGCCTCTAATACCGTACGTGGCGTGCCTTCACGGTAGGAGGGCAACACGTAGACCGAGCTTTCCGCAATTGCAGGACGTACATCACTCAGTTTACCCCAATAGTTGAGGCGACCATCGGCAATCCATTCATCAAGTTCGGCTTTAGAAATAGCTGATGGATTATCATCAATCCAACCGACCAAATGAAACTCTGTTGCTGGGTGTTTTGCTTTGATGATCCGCGCGGCTTCGGCATATTCACGTACGCCTTTATCACCAAGCAAACGTGCAATCAGTAAGAATGAAGCTTTGACTATCCCCGCATCATTTTGCGGTAAAGGCAATACATCAAAGTCTTGTACATTGACACCCGAACCATTCACCACCACCGTCGGCTTTTCGGCATCAAGCAAATGCATCTCTTGAAATAATTTGAGATCATCCGGATTTTGGAAAAAGACTTTGTCGCTATGTTTTAAAGCCTGTGCATATAAACCATGCACCAGTTTTTGAAACAGACTGCGTTTGCCCGATTCTACATTTTGGAAGGCATAACCTAGACCGGTAATTAAAGCAAAACGATGTGGTACTTTTGCAAGCCATCCAGCCAGCGTGCCGTAAATGACTGGTTTAATGGTATAAGACAGCACATAGTCAGGCTGAATTTGACGGATTTGCTGATAAAGATGTTTTAACAGTTTTAAATCTGCCAGTGGATTGGTGCCTGTGCGCTGCATGGGAATATCATGTACGGTGTATCCGAGCGACTGCAACTGTTGATATTCGTCAGGGAACGTACTCAGCTCAGGTGCCATGATGTGAATCTCATAGCCTTGATTTGCAATCGCTTCTAACAGCTTGCCACGGAAGTTCAGTGCAGAGGGCAAATAACTGCATATCATTAAAAACTTCATGCCTGTTGGCTCCACACCTGCATATATTGACTGCTGACCGTTTCGATACTGAAATTCTGTTCAACCCGTTCACGCGTTGCTTGTTTTAAAGCGTGTTTTTCTGCTTCTGTTTTTTGCACATACACCAAAATTGCATCTGCCAAAGCTTGTGCATTGCGTGGCGGTACAATTGCACCTAAGTCCTGCACAATGTATTTAGCATCGCCAACATTGGTACTAATACATGGCACCCCTGATGCCATCGCTTCCACCAAAACATTCGGAAAACCTTCGGTAATTGAAGTCATGAGGAATGCATCAATCGATTGATAAAAAGCAGGCATATCTGAGATTTGATCAAGCAAATACACTTTTTGAGCATCTAGCTGATACTGCTCGAACATAGTTTTCACTTCATGATTCTCTAGGCTTGCACCGCTGCCTGCAATTTTAAAGATGATGTTTTTATCTTTCAGCAAACCCATAGCTTCAAACAAATAGGGATAGCCTTTGGCCGTATGGTAACGCCCTGCAAAACCAATCACGGTTGGTTCATGCAATTGGGGATTAGGCTGAAACTTATCGAGAAATACGCCATTGGCAATCACTTGGCTATTGCCATTTTTAAAGCCGAAGGCCTGATGCTGCTGCATAGACGAATGCGCACAATAAATAATAGCACTAGGTTGCTGTGACAGTATTTTGCTTATGCCCAAGGCAATCTTGGTGCTGATTGATTCATCTTTAGGAGAAGCAAGAGAATGATGAATACCCCATACGACCTTTGGTTTTTTCGCTAAACCAATAACACTCAGACTGGTCAATGCATTGGCATGGTACATCCAGCATTGCACCGTTGCGGGCTGTAGATTTTTGAGTAATGCGCGCAGCTGACTCACCGTACTCAGCGTATTTAAACCATTCCAACCGAGCGCATAATGCGACTGACAACGCTCTAAAGTACTTTGATACACCTTGGAAGTTTTCATCAGTGCAATGATCACGTGCTGATAGTCATGTTCAGTTTGCTGAATTAAGCGTGCCAACATCATTTCGGCACCACCCACGCCTGCAAAGTTGGTGATCACATGTACCATCAAAGGTTTGCTCATGCCGCCGACTCCATCATTCGCAAATACTGCTTGAGCACGGTTTGCTTATGAAACTGCTGAATATGTGATTCAAAATCAGCATCTTGATATTGCACATAATCTGCAAATATCGCTTGCTGCATCGCTTGGGTTAAACCTGCCTGATCATTACATTCAACCAATAAACCAAACTTAGAGTTTTCTAGAATTTCCATTGGTCCACTTGGACAGTTGGTACTCACCACTTTCACTTTAGAGGCTAAGGCTTGAATAAGTACACCCGGCAAGCCTTCCCAATTCGAGCTTAAAACAAATAGCGATGCATATTTAAAATAAGCGTATGGATTGGCATCAAAGCCCGGCAAATCCACCACGTCTTTTAAACCCAAGTCGGCAACTAGAACTTCAAACTCTGCACGCAATTCACCCTCACCTAAAATCAATAATCGGGTTTCAGGATGCTGATCATGCAAGGCTTTAAAAGAGCGAATCAGAAAACCAAAGTTTTTTGCTTCAGTCAGGCGACCTACCGCCAAAATCACTTTATTGTCATTATTAAAAAAGCGATGTGTGACAGATACTTTCAGTTTTTCAAAATAGGTATCATCCAGTACAGGGTTATAAATGGTGCTCAGATTATTATTTTTATAGCCATAATATTCACGAAAATCGGCTTCAACCCCTTTGGAAACACAGACCACTTGCTGTGCCATGGGATAAGTCCAATTCACCAAAGTTTTCAGCAAAAATTTGGCAAGACCTTGCAATTTTAAGTTTTTGGACGGCGTAGATACTTCACGGAAGATTAATCGCGTTTTAACACCTGCGAGTTTTTTCGCAATACCTGCCACAATATTGGTGTGGGTTTGTGTTGCGACTAAGCAGTCGTATTGCTCAGCTTTCATTTTTATTTTTAAAGGCGTGATGCTATTCATCACCCGACCGCAATTAAAATTCACCAATTGAATTTTCGGGCTGACTTCAGGCAAGAGTTTGGCTTTATCACCTGTGACATTACACACGCCCAAATGAATATTTAGACCTTGTTCCGCAAAGCTGTTGGCGAGTTGAATGACTGTACGTTCTGCACCGCCACCGCCCAAGCTCGGCAAAAAGAACATGACTTTATTCAACATATGCAGACCTAAATTTTAAAATGGGAGAATATTAATGCAGTGTTTTTGAGGCTTGAATCGCCATGGCACGCTCAACACGCTCACGATAATCCGTGATGCCAGTAAGCTCACTGTCACTGGCACAGGTGCTTTGAATTTTGGCTTGATAATCAGCAAAACTGGATACCACTTTGGCAGGCACACCAATCGCCACGCTATGATCAGGAATATCTTTTGTCACCACTGAGCCTGCACCAATCACCACATTTGAGCCAATGCTCACGCCTGGCATTACAATGGTATTGACCCCAATAAACACATGCGAACCAACTTGAATTGGGGCAAAGCGTTGATAGCGCTTCCCTTGCTCATCTTTGACTAGACAGGTACTGCCATCATGGGTAATAAATTTCACCCCTGAAGTGACCGTCACATGGTCGCCAATGCTAACCAAGAACGGTTCTGAGCCCCAACTTTTAATATAGATTCGGCAGTTTTCACCGACTTTCACACCTTTTTTACGTGCATAAGCCACACTGCCCTTCGCCATAAAATAAGCAAGATCAAACAGCTGTCGAAAAGCAGAAACCATAAATGCCATACGCATGACCTATGTCAGGATCAGAAAATCAAAAGGGAGAAAATTAAGCTGAATATTTTACGCTGAAAATCTACTTTACGATATGGAAACCGCAGTCACGATACAGGATGAAAAAAAAGATCAGAGCGATTTGATTTTTTTAACAGGACTACCGACATAGATACCTGATTCATCCAAAGGTTTCGAGACGAGGCTACACGCGCCAATCACCGAATCACTTGGAATTTTCACACCATCAAGTACCGTCACCCGTGCACCAAGCCAAATATTTTCACCCAAACTCACGCCTTGTTTGGTAATCGCATCTTTCACCAACACATCAGGTTCACCAAATTTATGATTACTGGCAATAATGATGCTTTGCGTGCCAATGCGGGTGTTGTCTCCAATGCTGACACCGCCACAGCCATTGATAAATGACTTCGAGTTAATGCTGACATCTTTACCAATCGACACCTTGCCACCAAAGCATTTGATATAACAACTTTCACCAATAAAACTGTTATCCGCGATTTCTAAAATTGCACCTTGCTCGACGATTAAACTGACATGATCGCCAATATAAACATTGTTGCCGATCTTCACTTGTCCGCTAATATCGACCGTACAGGCTTTGCCGAAATAACGAAATTTGGTGCCAAAAGCCACATTATAAAATTGCTGACGGCATTGTGCAGTGAACCAATTTATCAGTTTTAACAGTTTAAAAAACATCAGCTTTTGTTTCTCCACACCACATATAAAATGGCAAAATTATAAATGATCAGTGCTACAGGCACCGCAAGCAACATATATACCTTATCAGCAAAGACTGCATAGAAGCCTGCAAATAAAGCGAACTTAATCATGAGTTCTACGATTTGCAACTTAAACAGCACTTGGCTATTGCGCTTAGCAATCAGAAAAGCTGAGCTTGGCGGATTACAGAAAATCGCCCAATAGCCCAAAGCTAAAATTTGGAAATAGCTCGAAATACCCACCCATTCACTGCCAAAAACCCATAAATATAAAGATTCAGGCAATACAAAGACCAAAGCAAATAATGGCAGTGAAACCAGACTGAGTAGTACACTCGCCTTTAAAGCACTTTGATTGGAATCCGTGGTTTTAAATTTGCGAATAAAGAACTGACGCAAGGTTTGCGAAATCAGGTTGATCGGCACACGTAAAGTCCGCTCGACAATGGCATAGAAACCCATCGCCTGCACACCGACAAAATGCGACACCACATAATACGGCAAGTTATGCGAAAAACTATTCAGCAAGGCATGCGGGGTATTGGCATAAATAAAATCTTGATAATGTTTAAATGCCTGCCAACTGACTTGATAGAGCTGATACTTCAATAGGTAGAGCAACATCGCCACGATCATCAGGATCGAGCTGACATTGTAGCTATTGACCAGACTGATCTGCATGAACAGTGGCAAACTCAGTTGTACTACAACGACGATCGCACTTCTAAAAATATTTAGACCTGCACAAAAATATTCTTTATGTACAGCAAATTGATAATTATAAACGCTCTGAATCAGCGTATTGGCAAGCACACCCGTTGCAACAGCAAACGCCATTTCAATATTTAAAATCAAGCTGATAACAATGCTACTCATCACAGCGATTACTGTTGAGAATATAGCCCCTTCAAAGATCAGGCTTTTTTTATCTTGTTCCTCAGCGACCAATAGCGCTTGATCCAAACGCAAATTGGCTACTGTTGAAAGCACACTGACAATCGCCAAAGCAATGCCATACGCGCCAAAGTCAGCAACAGAATACAGACGTGTTAAAACAGGAAGTGCGATAAATGTCATTATCGCACCTGCCAGTAAACTTAAGGTAATCAGTCCAATGGACTGATACTTTGCGAAGAGTTTCGCAATCATCGGTTCAAGATCATTTTAAGTTATTGACGTACCAACGCATGGCCAATTGAATGCCTTCGGCAATTTTAAACTGCGGTGCATAACCCAAACCTTGCTCAATTTTGGCAATGCTGGCTTGTGAATGACGTACATCACCCGCACGGAACTCACGGTACACAGGATCACGCTCAAAGTTCACCGCATTTTCAGCAAGTGCCACCTGAATGGCACGATATAACTCATTCAACGTAGTACGGTCACCCACAGCCACGTTATACACTTGGTTTTTAGCGTCATCAGATGCAGTTGCCGCCAAAATATTGGCTTGAACCGTGTTATCGATAAAGCAGAAATCACGGCTGGTTTCACCGTCACCATTGATGAAGACATCTTCGCCAGCGATCATTGATGCCGTCCATTTCGGAATCACCGCAGCATAAGCACCGTTTGGATCTTGGCGCTGACCAAACACGTTGAAATAACGCAAACCAATCGCTTTAAACCCGTATGTACGTGCAAATACATCGGCATACAATTCATTCACGTATTTGGTCACTGCATACGGTGAAAGCGGATTACCAATATTTTCTTCGACTTTTGGCAATGCAGGATGATCGCCATAGGTTGAACTGCTGGCGGCGTATGTGAAGCTGGCAACACCTGCATCACGCGCAGAAGTAAGCATATTTAAGAAACCGCTGATATTGGTATCATTGGTCGTGATCGGATCGGCAATCGAACGCGGCACAGAACCTAAAGCAGCTTCATGCAAGACATAATCCACACCGGCACAGGCTTTTTTGCAGTCGGCAAACTGGCGAATATCACCTTCAATAAAACTGAATTTTGCCCATTGCTCAGCAGTCACTAAACTTTGCACTTCATCCAAATTATGCTGATGACCTGTAGCAAAGTTATCTAAACCCACTACGGTTTGGTTGAGCTTGAGCAATGTTTCGAGAAGATTCGAGCCGATAAAGCCCGCAACACCTGTGACCAGCCATGTTTTAGGCGCTGTTTTAAGGTTTTCACATACCTGTTGATATTGATTCATTTTGGTATGCCCCTCTTACAAACGAAGATCAGATTCAGCTTGAGATAACACGTATTTCAAGTCATACAGCACATGATCAGCTTTACCCAACGCACGGATCGCATCTAAGCCCATGTCTTTAAACTGGTGATGCGCAACCGCTAAAATTACAGCATCATACTTGCCATTTTCCAGCGCCTGCACAGGGCTAATGCCGTACTCATGTTCAGCCTCAGCTCCATCGACCCAAGGATCATAGACATCAGCATCAATATGGTATTCTTTCAGCTCATTCACAATATCAATAATGCGGGTATTGCGGATATCCGGACAGTTTTCTTTAAAGCTTAAACCTAAAATTAAGACTTTGGCATCTTCTACTTGAATGCGTTTTTTCAGCATAGCTTTCACCAACTGAGTGACCACATAAGCCCCCATACCATCATTTAAACGGCGGCCCGCTAAAATAATTTCTGGGTTATAACCAATCGCTTGCGCTTTATGGGTTAAATAGTACGGATCAACACCGATACAGTGACCGCCAACCAAACCCGGGCGGAACGGCAGGAAATTCCACTTAGTACCTGCCGCTTGTAATACCGCTTCAGTATCAATGCCCATTTTATTAAAAATCAATGCCAATTCATTAATTAAGGCAATATTCACATCGCGCTGAGTGTTTTCAATGACTTTCGCCGCTTCGGCAACTTTAATGCTGGCTGCTTTGTGTGTGCCTGCTTCAATAATTAAATTATAAACTTGATCCACATAATCAGCGACTTCAGGCGTAGAACCTGAGGTGATTTTTAAAATATTCGTCACGCGGTGCAGTTTATCACCCGGGTTAATACGCTCAGGGCTATAGCCTGCATAAAAATCCTGATTAAATACTAAGCCTGAATTTTTCTCTAAAACAGGGATACACACTTCTTCAGTTGCACCCGGGTATACCGTCGATTCATACACCACGATATCGCCTTTTTTCAGCACTTTTGCAATGCTTTCTGAGGCTTTCACCAACGGGGTTAAATCCGGCTGCTTATATTCATCAATCGGGGTTGGCACTGTGACAATAAAGAAATTACAGTCTTTTAAATCTTCTAAATTTGCGCTGTAACTTAACTGAGCCGATTGTGCTAACTCTTCAGGAGAGACTTCTAAAGTATGATCACGTCCGCTACGTAATTCATCAATACGCTTCTGATGAATATCAAAGCCCACCACGGGAACTTTTTTTCCAAACTCAACAGCTAGCGGTAAACCGACATAACCTAATCCGATTATGGCAATTTTTAATTCGGAGAGTTGTAACATACTGAAGCCTATGTCATCGATGAATCATCAATCATCGTTATGTTGTAAATAGCGTTAAATTATATCAGAAAATCAAATTTCGATTGTGTAATGATGTTCTATGTCGACTGTAATTTTAACCAAAAAAGATTTATAGGATTAAACGATTCACCCTATAAGACCAACATTGCTCATCTCAAGAAAATTTAAATAACAATAAGATCTTTAAGATCTTTAAAAGATATTCATCCATGCATGTGTTGACTAAACACACGAATTAAAACAAATGTTAAGCTATATTCTGCAAAGTGAATAGTATAAACTTAGTAATCTAAAATGAGTAATTTGGGTGCTTTAGCCCGCATTTTAATGATTCAAATATTTTATAAATAGGATTTGTATTCGAGTGAGTTACTATCGTTATAGCTGCATGTTAGCTTTGAGTCTAAGTATGACGGGTTGTGCCATTACTTCAGGCTTACAAACCTATGACCTTCCTAAAGAAGGCACATTTCAAACTGATTTAGGTTCGACAGTTAATGTTATTAAACTAACTCAAGAAAATTTAGCTGCTGTTCAACCCGCTCAGGTTAACCAACAAAATTTTGCTCACTTATTTAATCAACATCAAAAGAGCTACCTCTTAAGTTCAGGCGATATCCTCACGATTTATTTATGGGCTTACCCAGAAATCACCCCACCTAATAATACAGTAAATAATAATGATGCTTCCCAAGCAAATGGTTATCAAATTGATCAAAGTGGTTACATTCAGTTTCCGATTATTGGTCGTTATAAAGCTGCAGGCAAGCCACTCACTCAAGTCAATCAGGAATTGCGTAGTCAACTCGCTCGTTACTTGAAAACCCCAGATGTGATTGTTCGCGTCCTTTCCTATCAAGGTCAACGTTACTCTGTCCAAGGTAACGTAATGAAAGGTGGTCAATTTAATCTGACCGACCAACCTACCAGCGTATATACTGCACTTGGTCTTGCTGGCGGCGTAAATACGCAATTTGGCGACAATACGTCTATTACCTTGGTACGCCACGGACAAACCTATACGTTAAATACTATCCAATTAGAACAGGCTGGCTATTCACTACATAATCTTCTCATCCAACCAAATGACACAATTTATGTCAACTCACGTGAAAACCAAAAAATTTATGTGATGGGAGAGTCTGGCAAAAACCAATCTTTACCAATGCGTGAACAAGGCATGAGCCTCAGTGATGTCCTTGGTGAAAGCCTAGGGCTTAACTCACTCTCAGCGAATCGTAGCAAAATTTATGTAGTTCGTAGTGATATGAATAGCTCAATGACTGAAATTTACAATTTAGATTTAACCAGTATTGGTGACTTTGGGCTCGCAAACCAGTTCAAAATGCGTAGCAATGATATTGTATATGTTGATGCAACTGGTTTAGCTCGCTGGCAACGTGTGGTTAACCAAGTCATTCCTTTTTCAAATATGATTTATAATTTAGATAGGTTTGGTCAGTAAAGTTTTATATTATTAAAATGTCTTTTTAAGTCATTAAATATTTTCCCTAATTACCAATCTCATTCTTATTCTTTAGCAGTAAATACATGAACACAGAATCAAACTTGCAAGATGACACAATAGATTTAAAAGAGTTATTTTTTACACTTATTGCACAGTGGAAATTAATTATACTTTGTACATTTTTCACTTTTATTTGTGCAATTTTATATTTACGCAGTAGTGACGCTATTTATCAAACTGATGCATTAGTACAAATTAAATCAAATAGTACAAGTCCCTTGGCCAAACTAAGCTCTGAAATGGCAGCTATGGCAAGTTTTGCTGGCTTAGGTGGAGCAGGCGGAAATTCAACACAAAGTGAAATTGAATTATTAAAATCACGTGCGATTTTTGGCCAAGCAATCCAAAATTTAAATTTAGATCTATCTATTCATCCGCAAGAAAATATTCTACATAAAGTTTTTTATAATGATGAGTCTAGTTTAGATTACAATCAAAAAGGCATTATATTTTCATCAAATACAAATAATAATCAACTAAAATTTACTCAGTTCATTACACCTAAAGAATATGAAAATAAAACTTTAGTTTTAAAAATTAATAATGACCAATACTCAATTTTTGATGAAGAAACAAATAATTTATTAATTAAAGGAGAGCTTAATCATATTTTAAATCATACAGGTTGGAAAATTAACATTTCTGGCTCAGTCGTATCTGAACAAATATTCAATATTCAAAAGCACTCCTTACCTGCGGCTATGTCTAAAGTACTCAATGATTTTAATGTTGAAGAAAAAGGTAAAGGTACTGGCATATTAGAACTTACTTATCAAGGTATTAACAAAACCAATATTCCTGAAGTTCTTAATACAGTCCTTAATATCTATAAAGCGCAAGATATTGATCGCAGTGTAGCTGATAAAAATCAACAAGTTGCATTTTTAGAAAAGCAACTACCTGAATTAAAAAATGATTTAGATAATTCAGAGCGACAATTCAACCAATTCAGAGAAAAATTCGGAACAATTGATGTTAAAGAAGAATCTGAGCTATATCTAAAACAAAGTATGGAGCTTGAAACTCAAAAAATTCTACTTCAACAAAAACAAGCTGAATTAAGCGCTCAATACACATCTGAACATCCAGCAATGCAAGCCATTGGTGCTCAATTAGCAACAATTAGCTCTAAAATCACTGAAATTAATGGAAAAGTTAAAAAACTTCCAGAAATACAACGCTTATATTTGCAATATTATCGTGATGTTGAAATTAAAAACAAACTGTATACTAATTTATTAGGTACCTACCAAACTTTAAATGTAGCGAAAGCAGGTGAATTAGGTAAAGTAGATATTATTGACTTTGCTGTTGAACCCGTTAAACCAATAAAACCACGAAAACTTATTGTACTTATTGCTTCAATTCTAGTTGGAGGTTTCATCGGTGTATTCATTGCCCTTCTTCGCAACTTGATGAATACAGGTATCCGAAATCTTAGTCTTATTGTACGTGAGCATGATATTAAGAATTTTGGTGAAATTTCACAATCAGACCAACTCAATAGTAAATCAAAAAATTATTTACCTACTTTAGCCATTAATCACCCAACTGAAAAAATTGTTGAACAAATACGCCAAGCAGCTAATGCAATTTATTCTACAACTCAACTTAAACAAAAACCGATCTTTCAAATTATAGGTACTTCTAAAAATATTGGTACAACAACTTTAGCTGCGAACATTTCAATTGTACTAGCGCAGCTCAATTTAAAAGTGGTACTTGTTGATACTAATCTAAGAAATGGTCATCTTCACGAATATTTCAATATAAATAATCAAGCTGGCTTAAGCGACTACTTAGAATCTAAAGTAGAGTCAAATACCATCATCGTGCCTACCCAACAAATAAACTTAGACATAATTATTTGTGGTAATAAAGTGCCTAACCCAATTTCAACTCTCAGTAACGATAAACTCACTACCCTGCTTGAAACACTAACCCAAAAGTATGATTTAGTGATTTTAAATAGTTCACCAATCATTGATTTTTCTGATAGTGTAATATTAGCTAAACACATAGATACTCATGTATTAGTCTCTCATTCAAGTTTAACTACAACAAATGAATTAGAAAAAGCTTTAGAGTATTTTAAAAATTCAGGTTTTAAATTTGATGGCGTGATTTTGAATGGTGTTCCAAAAATCCCTTTTTTAGTTTAAAAAACTAATCTTTTCAATACCGCTCTTTCTAATCCAATAAGAGCGGTATATTCAATCATTTCAAAAACTTAAATACAAAACACTATTACTGTTATTATTTTATTAATTATAATACTGGTTTGTTTAAGCTATGATAAGCTTGTATACGATTACTTATTTTGACTATTAAAATATTTTGGAACAACTATGAGTAAAGCCTTACCAATTGCTGTTGCTGCTATTTTAGGTGGTGCTGCATTAATTCCTGTTTACATTGCAACTAAAACACCTGCTACGCAATCAGCAACATCAACTCAACCAGCTGCCAATGCTTCTGCTGTCGCTAAAATCAGTTATGCACTTGGTTATGAAGTTGCCCATCAAACGCCTCCAGAATTAGATATTGATAGCTTTGTCACGGGCGTTCGTGCGGGTCATGCTCGTGCAAAACCTGCATATACTGAAGAAGAATTACAAAAAGCATATGCTGAGTTCCAACAAGAAATGCAAAATAAGCAGCTCGAAAGCAATAAGCAAGCACAAAGTAGCAGTGATAATTTCTTAACGGAAAACAAAAGCAAAGCTGGGGTTAAAACCACTGCTTCTGGTTTACAGTACCTAACAACGAAAGAAGGTACAGGTAAACAACCGCAAGCAACATCGGTTGTAAAAGTTCACTACACAGGTAAGTTAGTGGATGGCACAGTATTTGATAGTTCAGTGCAGCGCGGCGAGCCAATTGAATTCCCGTTGAACCAAGTGATTCCAGGTTGGACTGAAGGTCTACAGTTAATGAAAGAAGGTGGCAAAGCCACTTTGTATATTCCTTCAAACCTAGGTTATGGTGCTCAAGGTGTTCCGGGAACGATTCCACCGAACAGTACTTTAATTTTTGATGTAGAACTCATTGAAGTTAAATAATAAAACCGGTACAGGAGAGCTTTTCGCTCTCCTGCTTTATTTTGAGACTCGGTCATGAAATTACAGATCAGTATGTTGTGTTTGGCACTCTGCTCAAGCACTGTATTTGCCAAAGATGTCAGTAATAAAAGTAGTGCTGCAGAACAAGTCGGTTATAGTTTTGGTTATTTAATGGGACGCAGTAATGCTGAATCCATTAAGGACTTAGATATTGATGCTTTTGTTGCAGGTTTAAAGGCAGCATCTAAAGGTCAAGCCTCGTCACTAACAGATGAAGAAATGACCCGTGCCTTAACTCAATATAAAAAGCAAACCGAAGCGAAACAACTGATTGAACTGAAGCAAAAAGCGGATGCGAATGCCACCATTGGTTCAGCTTTCCTTGCTGAAAATGCCAAAAAACCGGGCATTCAGGTCACGAAATCTGGCCTGCAGTATCAAGTCATTCAAGCTGGCAAAGGTAAGTCACCTAAAGCCAATTCAACAGTGAAAGTTCACTATGAAGGTCGCTTAATTGATGGCACTGTTTTTGATAGTTCAATTGCACGTAACCAACCTGCGATGTTCCAAGTGAGCCAAGTCATTCAGGGTTGGACGGAAGGTCTACAGTTGATGAAAGAAGGTGCAAAATATCGCTTCTTCATTCCTGCAAATTTAGGCTATGGTCAAATTGGTTCAGCAGACGTCATTGAGCCAAATAGCACGCTGATTTTTGATGTAGAGCTCATTGAAGTTCTCCCGAAATAACTACTCCCTTCAGGAGCATCGACAAATCTCGGTGCTCCTCAATATTTCATCGTTCCATTATTTTCTTTTACAATTTTTTTGATTGATTTGACTTAAAATTCACATTGATATCTTATATTTATTTCACAAAAACTCATTTCCCTTTATCTTAAATCTTCATCAACTGCGTAGCCGCACATAAGGATTTGACCATGACCGTTAAAATTAAGACTCGCGAAATTCAATATACAGCAGCTGATGGAACTCAACTTTTTGGCTATTTTGCCGCACCAGAGTCAGACACTGCGATCGCAGGTGTGTTAGTTGCCCCGGAATGGTGGGGACGCAATGAATATACCGAACAACGTGCGCGCGAATTGGCAGAACAAGGCTATGCTGCTTTCGCTTTGGATATGTATGGTGACAAAAAAGTCACCACAGATGCCAAGCAAGCTTATGAATGGATGATGCAGACTTTTGATCATGCCAACACCATTGTGACCCGCGCGTCTGCTGCATTAAACACTTTGGCACAGCAAAAAGAAGTAAATGCAGATAAACTCGCAGCAATAGGCTTTTGCTATGGCGGAAAAGTCGTGCTGGATTTAGCTCGTTCAGGTGCTGCATTAAAAGCTGTGGTGACCTTCCATGCAACACTTTCTACAGCGACTCCTGCACAAGCAGGACAAGTCCAAGCAGAGATTTTAGTGCAACATGGTGAGCTCGACTCGATGGTGAGCTTAGAAGATGTTGCAACCTTTAGAAATGAAATGGATGCTGCCCAAGTGAAGTATCAAATCAATATTTTTGAAGGTGCAAAACATGGCTTTAGCAACCCAATGGCGGATGAACGTGCTAAAGCCAACGGCGTAGATTTAGCTTATAACGCTGCTGCAGAACAGCAAAGCTTAGCAGCCATGTATGCCTTGTTAGCACGCCAGCTTAGTTCTTAAAGCCATAAGAACCACTACCAATATTTAATTTATAAAAATGAGGAGAGCACAATGACAGAACTCAATTGTCCATATTGCAATTTTGACGAATATGACGTTATTGCAAAAAATGATTTTGGTGTTGTACTTCCTGAACCACATACACTGTCTAAAGGACATGCTGTCATTGTCCCACTACGGCATGTTGGTTCATTTTTTGAAATTACTGATAAAGAACGTAAAAGTTTAATGTCCTTACTTGAACAAGCGCGTAATGAATTAAATTTACGCTATCAACCCACTGGCTTTCATATTGGGTTTAATGATGGACAAGTTTTTGGCGAAGCCACTGAACATGTGCATATTCACATTATTCCACGTTATGAAAACCAAACATTGGCGCTCGATACCCGCTGGGGCTTTAAAAGCTAAACTTTAAATTTACACTCACTAAGGAGCCTCGGCTCCTTTTTTGATGGCCACTATTTTTGCATTTCCCCTGATATACAGTTTTCGTTTTGAACAAAAAGAATGACTATTGAAAGATGTATACTAGGCAGGTTTTTTCAATTTTGACTGTATTGCATGTTTAACTTTTCTGATGCCCTTCTCGACTGGTTTGATGTCCATGGTCGTCATGACTTACCGTGGCAAGTGAAGGATGACCCTTACAAAGTATGGGTTTCAGAAATTATGCTACAACAGACTCAAGTCAAAACCGTCTTACAATATTTTGATCGATTTATTCAACGGTTTCCGACTGTTGAAGATTTAGGCCATGCCTCTTGGGATGATGTGGCGCCCTATTGGGCTGGCTTAGGCTACTATGCACGGGCTCGGAACTTACACAAAGCCGCGGGTATTGTTGCACGTCAGGGACATTTTCCAAGCAATCTTGAGCAGTGGATGGAACTACCGGGCATCGGCCCGTCTACCGCGGGTGCGCTGATGTCTTTGGGTTTAAGACAATATGGCGTGATTATGGACGGCAACGTCAAGCGTGTATTGTCTCGTTTCTTTGCTATTGAAGATGATTTATCGAAACCTGTACATGAACGGGCCATGTGGCAACTGGCGACAGAGCTCTGCCCCACTGAACGCAACCACGATTATACCCAAGCGATTATGGATCTGGGTGCAACCGTTTGCACGCCGAAAAAACCGCTCTGTTTATATTGTCCCATGCAACAGCACTGCAAAGCACATGCTCAAGGTTTAGAAACTGAATTACCTTATAAAAAGCCTAAAAAGCCTGTTCCTGTAAGAGAAGCTCAAGTCATGCTGATTCAATCTGCAGGAGAATGGCTGTGGATACAACGTCCGAATAGCGGGCTATGGGGTGGTCTGTGGTGTTTACCTATTTTTGATCAACCCCATGAGTTTCAATCCCACACTCAGCAGCTTGGTCTGAAACCTACCACCACTCAAGTGCAAATATCACATAGCTTTACCCACTTCACTTGGCTTTTAGAGGCTACTGTATTTACCGTTGCTGCCGATCAAAAAGAGCATTTAGCCATTGAATGCAACGCACAGTGGTTTACACCGATACAAGCCACTGCTCTCGGTATTCCTACTGCCATGAAAAAACTCATTTCTACGCTAGAACTCGAAAGCCATTCTATGCCATAGTTTTGAACTGCTCATCAATTGTATAGGGACAAATGTGACTCAAGGATTTTTTCAGCTTCGCAAAGGGTTGTTCGGCGGTATTGGTTTTATTTTGCTTTTACTCAGCGCCTGTACGTCGACTCCACCTAAACCATCAGGCAGTACATTGCCTGCTCATGAAGTGAAAAAATTACAAAACATGCGTTTATCCAATCAATTGCCTGTTCCTGTTCATCAAGTCAAACGAAGTGAGCTCAAGGACACTTGGGGCGCAGCGCGTAGCCAAGGACGAAGCCACGAAGGCATTGATATTATTGTTCCACGTGGAACAAAAGTTCTCAGTGCTACAGAAGGTTTAGTTGCTGACTTACGTAATAACAATTTGGGTGGTAAAGTGATATGGATTATGGGGCCCGCAGGTTCTTGGCATTATTATGCGCATCTTGATGGTCATAAACGTGGCTTAAACGTCGGCGACTATGTCAAAAAAGGTGATGTCATTGGCTATGTAGGTAATACTGGCAATGCTCGACATACTGCACCACATTTGCATTATGGCATTTACTTGGGTGGTAAAGGTCGCAATGCCGTTAACCCCTATCCGTATTTACGTTAATTTTAGGAAACATACATGTCAGAAGCGTTGATCAATCGTCTGGTGGAATTTGCAGAATCTGGTAATCAACAAAAAATCAGCCTCAATGGACAGTCTTATCAGGGCTGGATCATGGAGATCACTGAAGAAGCATTACTCATCAGCACCGGCTACGCAGACAAATCAGGTAAAGATGTATGGATTCAATTTGCCGATCTCGATCAAGCGGAACTGTTGTATTGGGACAATAAAAACGACCAATGGACAGCTTTTAAAATTTAAGTCAAAAAGGAGCATTCAACATGACGATACAACGCTGTGCTTGGTGCTCCGAAGATCCTTTATATATTGCCTACCACGATACTGAGTGGGCTAAACCCAGTTTTGATGAGCAGCATCTCTTTGAAATGCTGTGTCTTGAAGGACAGCAAGCAGGGCTGTCTTGGATTACTGTGCTGAAAAAACGGGCCTGTTATCAGCAGCATTTTTTTCAATATCCCATTGCCGAAATTGCAGCGTTGAGTGACCTACAATTACAAGAAAAATTGCAAGATTCAGGTTTGATTCGCCATATCGGCAAACTCACTGCCATTCGTGATAATGCCAAAGCATGGCAACAGTTAAAAGCCCAAGGGATTCATCCTGTGGAATTTCTTTGGAGTTTTGTCGAAGGACAAATTGCCAATAATGATGTAGTTGAATATCGCAGCGCCCCTGCACAAACCGCTCAAAGTCAGGCCTTGTCCAAAGCATTAAAAAAGCATGGCTTTAAATTTGTCGGCCCAACGACTTGCTATGCTCTGATGCAAGCCATTGGCATGGTTAACGATCATGAAAATCACTGTGACTTTAAATACAAGCACGAAGAATGACCTCAAAAACAGAAAGGATAGAATAATGAGTGACAATACAATCCACGCCTATGCAGCAATGAACAGTGGTGAAGCCCTTGTTCCCTATCAATTTGATGCAGGTGAATTACAAGCCCATCAGGTTGAAGTCAAAGTCGAGTATTGCGGTCTTTGTCACTCAGATATTTCTATTATCCAAAATGATTGGAAATCTTCGGTATATCCTGTAGTCCCAGGGCATGAAGTGATTGGAACCATTACCCAACTCGGCAGCGAAGCCAAAGGACTGAAAATCGGACAGCGTGTAGGCATTGGCTGGACAGCAGAAAGTTGTCAACACTGTGACCCATGTATCGATGGTCGCCAAGTGCAATGTACTGGAACCAAGACAGCGACGATCGTCGGTCATGCAGGTGGCTTTGCCGACAAAGTCCGTGCAGGCTGGCAATGGGTTATTCCGCTTCCAGATGATCTCGACCCAACCAGTGCTGGCCCTCTGCTCTGCGGCGGGATTACGGTATTTGATCCCATCTTACAGCACCAAATTCAGGCCATTCACCATGTTGCCGTGATCGGCATTGGTGGTTTAGGTCATATGGCAATTAAACTGCTCAAAGCTTGGGGCTGTGAAATTACCGCGTTCAGTTCAAACTTAGATAAAACCGATGAACTTAAAGCCATGGGTGTTGACCATGTGGTGAATAGTCGTGATCTTGCTGCAATTAAAGCGCAGCGTGGGAAGTTCAATTTGATTTTAAGCACAGTCAATGTGACGTTGGATTGGCAAGCCTATCTTTCGACTTTGGCACCGAATGGAAGCGTTCACATGCTTGGCCTAGCACTTGAGCCGATGCAAATCCCCGCAGGTATGCTGATCAGTGGTGCTAAATCTGTCACTGGCTCATCAACAGGCTCTCCTGCAGCACTGCGTGAATTACTTCGATTCGCTGCACGTCAAAATATCGCTCCACAAATTGAAATGTATCCAATGTCTCAGGTGAATGAAGCGATTGAACGTTTGCATTCAGGAAACGTGCGTTATCGTATCGTGTTGAAAGCTGATTTTTAACGGCAAAAATCTAAGCCCAAAAAGCCTGCTGCATGCAGGCTTTTTTTTGTATGCTTTATGGACTCATTAATCTAGATGACATTTGTGTTTCTGCATTCCTTACGCACCCAATCTGCAAGCAACAAAATGGCCTGCTGAATATCTACAGACAACTCATGCCCGGCATTTAGACGAATACAGTTGTTATAACGATTGTCCTCACCAAAAATTAAACCTGGCACAATGTTGATGCCATGTTTTTGCGCATGGTAATACAGCGCCAAACTGTCTATTTGTTCAGGCATCTGCAACCACAGTGCATAACTGCCTTGAGGCCGATTCAGACGGATATCAACCCCTTGAAAAGCATCGTAAATATACTGACGATACTGCTCGACTTGCACCATTAATTTAGGACGCAATTCAGCAAGATGTTGGCGATAAGCACGACTAAAAATCAAATCTGCAAGTCCTAACTGCAAAGGCGTATTCACCGAATCATTTTGCAAAAGTAATTTAGGATGCAAATGTTGCAAATGTGGTGGAAGGCAAAACCACCCCACTCGATAAGAGGGTGATAAAGATTTTGAAATCGACCCACAATAGATCACATAGCCCGCCCGATCCCAATATTTGATAGGCAATGGTCGCTTTGCATTGAAACTACACTCAGCATAAATGTCATCTTCAATCACATAACATTGATATTTTTCAGCCAGTTGTGCAATTCGTTCCTTATCTTCATTACTTAAACAAAAACCCAAAGGATTTTGAAAATTTGCAGTCAATAAGCATACTTTCGCGCCTGAATCCCGCATTGCCTGCTCTAAACGATCTAAATCAAAACCTTCCGTATTGGCAGGAATTTCAACAATTTCCCGCTTCAATAAAGCCAATAATTGCAATTGCCCGTTATAGTTCGGCGTCGGAACAATGACACTCTCCCCTTCCGCACTTAGATTTTGCAACATCACTGACAAAGCAGGCATACAACCATTGCTGATGTAAATATCATCCTTAGGCATGTAAAAACCATCTTCAGCCCAATGTGCCGACAAAGCTTCACGCAATTGTGGATGACCTTGCCGATTGTTATATAAAAAATCTTCTGGTTTACAATGCTTTAATGCCCTTTGGATTGAACGTCTGATTGCTTCAACAGGAACAAAATTGGGGGACAACTGAATTGAACCCAAATGAATCAGGCGACTATTTGCAGATGCTTCATGGATCTGAATTTGCAATTCTAAATTCGAAATTTCACGAGGTCGGGAATCAAAATCAGGATGATTCGGCACGGCAATTTGCTGGGCTTTCTGTGAGGATTGTACAAAATAACCAGACTTTTCTTTGACATAAATGAGGCCTTTGGCTTCAAGTAATTCATAGCAGCGTTTCGCGGTATTTAAACTGATCTGATGCTGCTGTGAAAATTGACGTAGCGCATACAGACGCTGCCCTGCGGCCAATTCACCACTATAAATTTTCTGTGCCAACTGCTGCGCAAGCTGCTGATATTGAAAAGCCATCTGTACCCTTTTTTTAATCATTCTTGTATCTGTACCCATTAAGTTAACAGATTTAAGCTGATGGCATCAGGTTGATATCTCAAAAATAACGATAGGGGGACAATTAAATGAATGACTTCACGCAGTTTCGAGCGGGTCTAATCATCATCAGCACACTCACGCTTATGGCGTGCCAACCCGAACAGCACACTCAAGCTCAAAGCCAGCAAAATTTTATCTGTAAATCTTTAATTCAAGGTTTTTTGAGTGCCCAAAAACTGACGCAATATGAACTTGAGCAGATCCAACCAATCACCAGCGGCGGGTTACATCAAAAGCTATATATTTATAAAGCCAAATCTGAAAACGGTATGAATATGATGCCGCAGCAAGCCAAACTTCGCTTTGCCTGTGAACAATTGACTGCGCGGCAATTTCAAATCAAGTTACATCCGCATCAATTTCCAGAACAGACCTTACTCAGTATCGAACTTCCAGAAACACAACACATGCAGCAGTTGACTGCATTTCGCCTGCCTGAGTAGCGAAGTCATTGATCGTTCATATTGAACTGAATCATTACTGGTGCTTATTTTAAAATTTCGGGAAAGGTCTCAACAGTTTTGCTTTTACCCAGCTGCACTTTCATTTTTTGTAGCATTTGATAAGGCTGTTGCTGCACGAACATATTCACGAAACTGAGCGGAATGGAACCTTCCGGATTGGCGTAGCCATAGGTCGAAACTTTGACCTTTTGATTGCCTAAACGCTGGAAGGTCCAATCGCCCTCATAGTCGGTTAGGCGTACATAATTGGGATTGATCGGATAACCTTTTTTCACCGCTTTATTTTGGATGCTAATAATGCCTTGTGCATCTTTACGCATTTTGCCTTGTACCACCAAATCACGGTCTTTCAAGGGAAAAGGAAAATCCAACACCATATATAAACTGAATTCACCTTTCTGGTCATCGCGGGATAATACTTTGACACTGCCCATATAAGGGACCCAATTCACTGCATTTTCCACATCTAAAATCAGGGAAACCGCTTTTTCAATGGGTACATCAAAACTGGTTTCAGCTTTGTATTGAAAGACAGGATTTTGAGCATTTTGGTAGGTCCAAACTTTAATATTATTTTTATTAATCGTGAGTTTGGCATTATCCATAGTTTTCGCTTGTACTGCCGCAGTGAATGCGACAGCACAGGCCATAAAGATGACTTTTTTCATTCCATTGATCGTCTTATTTTAATTTTATGCTGTTGTTATAACGGATTTTAACGCGCTTTTATACGTCAATATCGTTAAAACCCAGTACATCTTTCATATCGTACTTACGTGCTTCACGACCAACTACCCATGCAGCTGCACGTACTGCACCAGAGGCAAAGTTCATACGGTTAGTCGCTTTATGGGTAATTTCAACACGTTCGCCATCCGCAATAAACATCGCAGTATGTTCACCGACAATGTCACCACCACGAATCGTTTGGAAGCCAATGGTTTGACGTTCACGTGGACCCGTATGACCTTCACGGCAATACACAGCATCTTGTTTTAAGTCACGTCCTAAAGCACCGGCAATGGCTTCGCCCCACATTAGCGCTGTACCTGATGGTGCATCAACTTTATGACGATGATGAGCTTCAATCACTTCAATATCCACAGTATCGCCAAACACTTTTGATGCCAATTCAAGAAGTTTGATTGAAACGTTTACACCGACAGAATAGTTCGCTGCATAGACCACTGGAGTCTCTGTAGCTGTTTCATCGAGATAAGCTTTTTGCTCATCATTCATACCTGTGGTACCAATGACAATCGCAACGCCTGCTTCACGACAAAGTTTAAGATGCTGAGCCGTTGCTGCAGGTGCAGTAAAGTCGATTACGACATCACAATCTTTTAAAACTTCAGCTAGGTTACCGACAACCTTTACGCCAACCGCGCCAATCCCTGCAAGTTCACCGGCATCCGCACCGACCAAGCTACTTTCAGGACGTTCTACCGCAGCAGCCAATTGATAACCAGCTTGCTGAACCGCCTGAATTAAGATGCGTCCCATACGACCGCCTGCGCCCAAGATACCAATACGTGGAGCTGCTGACATAACATTTTCCTAATGTTGATTCGAAATTGGTCTTACTATATCAAAACTCCATGCACAGGCTAAGTTACAAACAAAAAAATCCTGCATTTTCTGGAGTCATTGTGCAAATCAACTTCTACGACAGACGCTGACTATTCCCTCACCAAGTTTGGGCATTTTCACGGTATGATAGGCGCGTTCTATTGATCTTGAATATTCATGAAAACCCTATTGTATCTTTGTGCGGCAGTCTGTATTGCACTAGCATGGCTGATTCCGATTCATTACCGACCTTGGGCCACGTATACCGGTGAGCTTTATACCTTCTTTGCCCTGTTTGCCTTAGCGGCAACGTTCTTTAAAGAAAAGCTCATGGTGGCAAAAATTTCCTTGCCCCTGTTGCTCTTGGCGTTGATTCCCTTTGCTCAACTGGCTTTTGGGCAGGTATATTATTTTAGTATCGCCTTGCTCTGTATGCTGTTTGTGTTCAGCTTCTGGCTGTGTATCAATCTTGGTTTTAGCCTATCTCAAGGTACGGAAAAACGCGAAAAAACATTCCTATACCTGAGCTATACCTTTGTTGCATCTGGGGTCATGACGGGACTCATCGCAATATGTCAGTGGTTAGATTTCGACTCGTTTCTTCCTTTTGTGATGAAAATTAGTGGAACTACGCGCCCATTTGCAAACTTTGCTCAGCCAAATAACATGGCCACGTTTCTGCTCATGTCCTTGTTAGCCTGCTTATATGTTTATGAACAGCAAAAAGTTAAAACCCGCTATTTAGTCGCTTGTGCAATTCCTATTTTAATTGGAGTTGCGCTCAGCCAATCTCGCACCTCTTGGGTGGCAAGTATCTGTGTCCTAGTCTACTTGGCTTATGCACAGCACAAAGATTATATCCGTCTCCGCTGGTTTTACAGCTTGGCCTGGTTTATCGGCTTTGTGGCACTGATTGTATTGATGCCAAAATTAAGTCAAATCATGAGCCAAATGTCCGACATGAATATTCAAGAAAGTCGTGACGTAGTCAAACGTGCTGGTGGCGATATGTCTCGTTTAGCCATTTGGCAACAAATGGCGCATGCCGTAGCTGCACAGCCTTGGTTTGGCTATGGTTGGCATCAAACCAGTAGCGCTTTTGTCTCGATCTCTGACACGGTGCAAGGGCCTGTATGGATTCGTAGCTCACACAACTTTATTTTGGATTTCTTATTGTGGAATGGCACCATTATTGGTGTGCCGTTCTTGGCCTATTTCGCTTATTGGGGCATCCAATTACAGAAGTTAGCCAAGTCTGCATTATCTGTGATTGCCCTATTGATGGTCGGTGTCTTCGTTATTCATGCCATGTTGGAGTTTCCGCAAAACTACGCATACTTCTTACTGCCTGCGGGTTTTATTATCGGCATTCTTCAAGCAGCGAAGCCAGAGACGGCTACATTGAGTCTGTCTCCGTGGTTTATCCGCATTGTTTTCGTGATTGGCGCCGTGCTGATTACGGTGATTTATCGCGATTATGCCAATGCAGCGATTCAGCTGGGTCAGGCATCAAAATATGAAAAAACACCGGAGAAAATCACCAACCATGCGCCGATCTATTTACTCACGGAATTTAGACATCGGGTAGCGATTATTCGTTTAAATCCATATTCCATCGTTTCTGAACAAACCATTCAGGATACTGAAAAATTGGTTCGCAGCTATCCAGCGAAATACCACATCATTAAATATGCACGTTTATTGGCATTTAATGGTCGTGAGGCTGAAGCACGTCATCAGCTACAGCGTCTTAAAAATATCTATAGGCTCGACATGAGCTATGAGAGTTTATTACCGCCTACAGCACAGCCGAAACCTTAAAACGCTCAATAAAAAAGCCTGCAATTATGCAGGCTTTTTTATACCTGAGTTCACATCACAGCGAACTCAAGCAAATCATTTCAATTAATCAAACAAACGGTCGAAGAATGATTTTTTCTTCGGAGATGATTTATTGTCATCGCCATCCATCGTGTCTTGTAACTCTTTCAACAATTCACGTTGACGAGCCGTTAAGTTCACAGGCGTTTCCACCACGATACGGCAGAGTAAGTCACCGGTCATGCTGGTACGTACAGGCTTCACACCTTTACCACGTAAGCGGAACAATTTACCAGTTTGAGTCCCTTCAGGTACTTTCAAGCTCACACGACCATCGAGTGTCGGAATTTGAATTTCTTTACCCAATGCAGCATCTGCAATGCTTACAGGCACATCCATATATAGGTCAGCGCCATCACGTTGGAAGATTTCGTGTTCACGTACCACCACTTCTACATATAAGTCGCCTGCTTGGCCATCACGGATCGCCTCGCCTTTGCCACTTAAACGTACGCGGTCGCCATTGTCCACACCTGCAGGAATGGTCACCTCTAAAGTTTGCTGACGGTCAGAAACCCCTGAACCATGACATTTATTACATGGGTTCTTAATGATTTTACCTTGACCACGACAGGTGCTACAGGTTTGCTGCACAGAGAAGAAGCCCTGTTGCATACGCACTTGACCGGCACCATGACAGGTTTTACAGGTTTCAACGTCATTCGGATTTTTAGATCCTTTACCATCACAGGCATCACATGGCGCTGGCGCAGTAAAGGTAATGGTTTTTTTCACGCCCTTCACAGCTTCCTCAAGGGTAAGCTCCATAACATAGCGTAAGTCTGAACCACGGCGTGCACGTTGCTGACCACCACGGCCACCACCGCCAAATGCGCCACCGAATATGTCACCAAACTGACTAAAGATATCTTCTGCGCTAAAACCGCCACCGAAGCCACCGCCGCCGCCCATGCCGCCTTCAAAAGCTTGATGTCCCATACGGTCATACATACTACGTTTTTCGCTGTCCGATAAAACTTCATATGCTTCTGCAGCTTCTTTGAATTTTTCTTCAGCTTCTGGGTTATCTGGATTACGGTCAGGGTGATACTTCATCGCCAACTTACGGTAGGCTTTTTTAATTTCATCATCACTTGCGGTTTTAGATACACCTAAAACCTCATAATAATCACGTTTAGCCATGTCTGGCGATGCTCCTCACGGAATTTAATTTAATACTTAACTGTGGTCTGAAATTGGGGAATCAAACCATTTTTTCAAGGGGTAGGCAGGAAAAAAATAAATCGACTTAGAAAACAGCCTTATTTTTAACGAATTTGGATAGACCTTGGATCCATGCATTTAATAGATACAAAAAGGCAATCGAAGAAAAGATCACACCAATTACCGTGCATGCAGTCACCCAAAGATAGGTGTCCCAATAATAGAAAAATAAAGGAATAAACCACAGTGCGGCAAAAATGGCCATCATGGAATAAATCACGACGGTGCGCATGACCCAAAGCGCTTGGGCTTGTAGCCAAACTTCTGTAGAATCGATTTGAGTCACTTTGCGTGCAAAACCGTAGGCAAATACACCACTAATCAGGGTAAATAAAGCGAAAAACATGAAGACATAAGAAATCGCAATATAACGGCGATACTTAGCTAAACTCTCTGCTGTCATCTGTGATTCAACCCCGTACACCACAATATGCCGCGCTGCACTTGTGGTAGTTTTACTTTTTAAAAATGTCTTTGTAGATCAGGTGCTACTATAGAGAAAAATTCAATATTTCGCACCCAATATTATGACACTTTTAAGGATTCTGCTGAGTTTTTTTCACTTTAAACCACTGTGCATATAGCGCAGGTAAAAAGAACAAGGTCAGCAGGGTCGCCACGATCAATCCACCCATAATCGCCACGGCCATTGGACCGAAGAAAATACTGCGAGAAAGTGGAATCATCGCCAATACAGCGGCCAATGCAGTCAACACAATGGGACGGCAACGACGTACCGTCGCATTGATAATCGCATCCCAAGCCGACTCCCCGGACTGAATATCTTGTTCAATCTGATCAATCAAAATCAGTGAATTGCGCATAATCATTCCTGACAGTGCAATCGTGCCGAGCATTGCCACAAAACCAAAGGGTTTATTGAACAATAACAGGAATAACACCACGCCAATAATGCCCAAAGGTGCAGTTAAAAATACGATCATCGCCCGTGACATGCTACGTAGTTGAATCATCAACAAAGTCATGACAACTGCGAGAAATAATGGCATGCCTGCATTTACAGAAGTTTGGCCTCGTGCTGACTCTTCCACAGTGCCGCCTACTTCGAGTAGATAACCATTCGGCATCTCTGCACGTAACTGATCAAATGAATCTTTTAACTCACCCACCACCGTTGCAGGTTGCAATTTACTGCGAATATCCGCGCGCACAGTAATGGTCGGTAAACGGTTACGATGCCAAATCAAACCTTCTTCAAAGCTATACTCAATTTTCGCAATCTGCGCCAATGGCACTGAACCACCATTGCTGGTCGGTACTGCCAAACTGCTGAGCGAACCGACATCCAATCGCTCCGCTTGATCACCACGCATCCGAATTTCAATCAGCTCTCGTTTCTCACGATACTGATTAATCACTGCACCACTGATTGAACTATTCAGGAAATTGGACAGATCTAGACTGGAAACCCCCATTTGACGTGCGCGATCTTGGTCGATGTCCAGTTTAATGACTTTGCTTGGCTCACCCCAATCCAAATGCACGTTGGTAGTGTTCGGGTTTTGACTGACTTTTGCAGACACACGTTGTGCCCACTCACGCACCAAGCTCAGATCTTCACCCGACACGCGGAACTGCAATGGATAACCCACAGGTGGACCATTTTCTAAAAGTGAAACCCGAGTACGTACTTCAGGTAAAAGCTTACGAATTTCTTCTGCTAATGACTGACGGATCTCATTGCGATCATCTAAAGATGAAGCCAATACCACAAACTGAGCAAAACTGGCTTGGGGTAGCTGTTGATCTAGAGGTAAATAAAACCGCGGCGAACCGGTACCCACATAAGCCACAAAATTATCAATGCCTTGTTTTTTCGACAAGAACGCTTCGACTTTTTTTACGGCTGCTTCTGTGGCTTTCAGAGATGCACCTTCCTCGAGTTTTAAATCCACTAAAATTTCAGCACGGTTTGACGGTGGGAAGAACTGCTGTGGTACCGTTTTAAACATTAAAATCGATAACATAAAAATGCCAACCGTCGTTGCAATGACCGTCTTGCGATAGGTCACACAGATATCAACCCAACTACGGAAGCGTTGATAAAACGGAGATTGATAAGGATCGTGATGTTCACCGGCATGATGCACCATCGGCTGAGGTTCAGGTTGTTTGCGCAAACGTGCCCACAGGCGCTGATACCACGGGGCTTTTTGTACCAAATCTTTGTTGAAATCGGGCAATAATTTATCCCCAAGATAGGGAACAAACAACACTGCTGCAAACCATGACACCACCAATGCAATGGTGACCACTTGGAAAATCGAGCGGGTATATTCCCCTGTGCTCGATGCGGCTGTGGCAATTGGCAAAAATCCTGCAGCCGTAATTAGCGTGCCTGTTAGCATTGGAAATGCGGTCGTCCGCCATGCATGTCCGGCGGCTTGTAACCGGCTATAGCCCTGCTCCATTTTGATCGCCATCATTTCGACGGCAATAATCGCATCATCCACCAATAAACCGAGTGCGAGAATCAAGGCCCCCAAAGAAATCTTGTGCAACCCGACATCAAACATCTGCATGCCAGCAAAAGTCATGGCCAAGACCAAGGGAATGGAAAATGCAACGACAAGACCTGTACGGAAACCCAAGGAGAAGAAGCTCACCAACAGAACGATAATCACCGCCTCAGCGAGGACTTTCATAAACTCATTGACGCTGCGCTTCACGGCTACAGGCTGATCAGAAACTTTTTTTAGTTCCATACCCAAGGGCAAGGTTTTTTGCAGGCGGGCAAATTCTGTTTCAAGGTTTTTACCCAAAGCCAGAATGTCGCCACCTTTACGCATCGACACGGCAATGCCTAAACCATTTTCACCCATAAAACGCATACGAGGCTGCGGTGGATCACTAAAGCCCCGATGTACATCTGCCACATCACCCAATTGAATCGTTCGACCATTCACCAATAAGGGCATCTGACGCAGTTCATCAATGTTTTGTAAATTGCCGCTGACACGCACTTGAATCCGGTCTGAATTGGTTTCAAAAAAGCCAGCACTGGCAACCGTGTTTTGCTGCTGCAAGGCTTGTTGAATCGCCGTCACAGGTATGCCCATTTGCGTAGCTTTGGTGTTGGAAATTTCAATCCAAACTTTTTGATCTTGTAGACCAATCAAATCCACTTTCGCAACGTCTTTGACTCGTTGTAACTGGAGCTGTAAACGGTCGGCATATTCCTTCATGGTGGCATAGTCAAAGTCTTTGCCGGTGAGCACATAGATATTACCGAAGGTGTCACCAAACTCATCATTAAAGAAAGGACCTTGCACCCCAGATGGCAATTGATGGCGAATATCATTGACCTTTTTACGCACGGTGTACCAAACATCGGGGACTTGCAGCGAACGTAGACTGTCCTTGGCCACAAAGGTCACCATGGATTCACCCGGACGTGAATACGCCATGATGCGTTCATACTGCCCCGTAGTCATCAGTTCTTTTTCAATCCGATCGGTGACCTGTAGCGAAACTTCTTTGGCTGTTGCACCAGGCCAATAAGTTTGAATCACCATGACTTTAAAGGTAAATGGCGGGTCTTCACTCTGCGACAATTTGGAATAAGAAAATATCCCAACGATGCCCAGCAGAATCATAAAATAAAGGATTAAGCCTTTATTTTTCAGTGCCCACTCAGACAAGTTAAAATGCATTATTTAACTCCTGCCTGAATGTGTACCGCTCGATTTTCACGATCAACAGGTTGTATTTTTTGTTTTTCGCGGAGCAAATGCACGCCGCCAACCACAACAAAATCCCCTGCTTGCAGACCACTGAGTACGGGCACGCTGTCACGTCCGTATTCGCCTAAAGTTACTGGAACTTTACGTACCGTATTATCTGCATTGACCACCATCACATATGCCTGCTGACCACTCGCAGACACACTCGATAACGGCACATGCAAAACATTCTGCTGTGCTTTGGTTAAAAATACCCGTGCACTTTGCCCCAGTTGAATGGCGCTATTGCCTTCACGTAATGCCACTTTGACACTATAAGTACGAGACTGATCGGCTGCAGGACTAATTTCACGCACATAGCCTGCAAATTTTTCCTGTGGTTTCGACCACAAGGTGACCCATGCATCCTGCCCTGTTTTAATTTCAGTAACCGCTTGTTCAGGCACACCAATGACCACTTCACGTTCACCTGCAATCGCCAATTGAAATGCCGGTTGTCCTGCTGCAATCACTTGACCAATCTCAATATTACGCTCAGTAATGACCCCATTTTTATTGGCAATTAATTGGTTATAACCGGTCTGATTACGACTCACATCATAATTGGATTGCGCTTGCTTTAAATTCGACTGTGCTGCTTTATATTGGTTTTCCACCGCATCGTACTGCGAACGACTCACAGCATTGACTGGCAATAATTGCTTAAAGCGTTTTAGTTCATCTTCAGCAATTTGTGCAGCGGAACGCGCACTTTCAAGCTGCGCTTGTGCTGCATTCAGTTGCAACTGTGCATCTTTGACGTCTAATTTTGCCAAGACTTGCCCGACTCGGACTTGGTCTCCAACATCGACATAGCGCTCAGTGATTTGACCGCCAACCCGAAACGCTAAAGCTGTTTGCTGGCGTGCTTGTACATCACCCGCATAACTTTTTTGTTCAAAATGTGTGGCGCCTGGCTGAGTCACCATCACAAATGGCACTTCCTGTTCCGTTTGGGCTTTATCCTTGCTGCATCCCCATAAGGTCACACTGCAAACGATAATCATGCTGACAACTGTGATCTTAATCGTACTCATGAAGTTCGCTCTTAATAAAAAGTCTTTTTTAGGGCAGAATATTATTCAATTAATTTGGTTATTTTTTAATTAATAAACCATGCGGTACATTAATTAGATTAATTATCCTAAATCAATGACCTTTTCGCCTTTTTTGGAATTTTTTCAGCAAATGAATGTCGGCCGCCCAAAAGACTTAGAAAAACGACAACGGATTTTAGAGTCTGCAAAACAATTATTTTTAGAAATGGGCTATCACGGTTGCAGCATGAATCAGATTGCCCAACATGCAGCGGTCACCAAACTGACGGTCTATAATCATTTTCAGGACAAAGCCACCTTATTTACCAGTGCGATTGAAGACACCTGTGAATATATTTTGAATACCCGCCCGCGACATCTGCACAGCGAAAGTCATTTTATGCAGGCTTTCGTTGAAATTTGTGAGTTGGGGCTGAACATCATGAATTTGCCTGAAGCCATTAAACTGGATTTATTACTTTTGGAGTTGGCTGCCGAACACAGTCCTTTGGTGGAACAGTTTTTCCGTGCCTCACATTTAAAAATGCGCCAAGTCTGGGAAAACTTTTTTCAAGATGCAGCAGCTTTAAATTTCATTCAGCAGGATCACCCTGCCCGACAAACTGAACTGATTGTGTCGCTACTGATGGGACTACGCCATCAAGAGGTTTTATTGGGCATGCGCCCAGTACCTGAAGCAGCAGAGCGGCAAGCCATTATTCACTCTGCCATCGAAATCTTTATGCTGAAATATCAACTCAGCACGCAGAGCTAAGCATTTTCTGAAATATTTCAACGCTAAACTGAAACAAATGGCATAGCTATTGCTCATTTACCTAGAAAAGTCATCCGACTTTTGTCTGTACCCCCTTTTGCCACAGCACTTTCGGGGTATAGTCGAGACAGGAATACACGGAGAAATAACAAATGATTCAACAAATTGATGCTCCATTACGTGAAGACGTGCGCTTACTGGGCAATTTATTGGGTGAAACCCTAAAGCAGCATGCAGGACAAGATTTGTTTAATCAGGTAGAGCAAATTCGTGCTTTGTCTAAAGGCGCGCGCGATGGACAAGTTGAAGCCGAAAAACAGTTAGAACAATTATTTTTAAATTTAAAAGATGAAGAAATTCTGCCACTGACCCGTGCATTTACACACTTTCTCAACTTTGCCAATATTGCCGAACAATACAATGTGGTGCGCAGCCGTCGCCAAAGTGAGTTTGATGAGCAAGCACCATCACCGAATCCACTCGATCATTTATTTGAAAAATTTAAAAGCAATAACATCAGTGCGGAACAACTGTTCCAACAAATTTGTGAATTAAAAATTGAACTGGTCCTGACTGCACATCCAACTGAAGTCAGCCGCCGTACCTTGATCCAAAAATATGATGGGATTAATGATTGCCTGTTTAAAATGGATCAGCAAAAACTTACGCCACGCGAACGCAAAGCCGTACTGGATGATTTAAAACAACTGATTTGCTCGGCATGGCAAACCGACGAAATTCGTCAACACCGCCCGACGCCTGTCGACGAAGCTAAATGGGGCTTCACGACCATTGAACAGACCTTGTGGAATGCTGTACCCAAATTCATGCGTGAATTGGATGGCATGGTTCAAGATCATTGTGGCAAGACCTTGCCTTTAAATGTTGCCCCTGTGCGCTTTGCATCATGGATGGGCGGTGACCGTGATGGCAACCCAAACGTCACCCATAACATTACTCAAGAAGTGCTTTGGCTTTCACGTTGGAAAGCTGCCGACCTGTATTTACGCGATATCGAAGACCTACGTTGGGAACTTTCGATTCAAGAATGCAGTAAAGAACTCAGTGATGCTTTGGGCCATTTCCACCCTGAACCGTATCGTGAATATCTACGTGATGCGCGGGAACGCCTCAAAGCCACTCGTCACTGGTTGGCACTAAAACTCCGTGGTGAAGATGCTGACGATAGCCAAGTCATTAAAAGCCGCCATGAGCTGCTCGATCCACTATTGGTTTGCTACCGTTCACTGATTGACAGCGGTTTACCTGAAATTGCCAATGGTCAGTTACTCGACTTTATTCATCGAGTGAATTGCTTCGGTATCGAATTACTCAAACTCGATATTCGTCAGGAGTCGACTCGTCATCGCCAAGCGATTTCTGCCATTACTGAATATTTAGGTTTAGGCAATTTTGAAACATGGACGGAGCAAGCCCGTCAAAACTTCTTGATTCAGGAACTCCAAAGCAAACGTCCACTGCTACCGAAGTTTTTAAATGAGCCAAAACAAAGCCTGATTGAACATCCAGATGTACAAGAAGTCTTTGCGACCATGCGCACTTTGGCAGAACAGCCACCTGAAAGTTTAGGGGCTTATATTATTTCCATGGCCGAACATCCAAGTGATGTCTTGGCCGTATTGTTATTGCAAAAAGAAGCCGGCATCAAACAAGCGCTACGTGTCGTGCCACTGTTTGAAACTCTAAAAGATTTGGATGGTGCAGCCCGTACCATGAATACCCTATTTAATATGCATTGGTATAAGCAGCATATTCAGGGTAAACACGAGGTGATGATTGGCTATTCAGACTCAGCCAAAGATGCGGGCTTTATGTCGGCAAACTGGGCGCAGTATCGTGCACAGGAAGAATTAACTGCGGTTGCGAAAAAACATGATGTACAACTGACATTATTCCATGGCCGTGGCGGTTCAATCAGCCGTGGTGGCGCACCGACACAGCAAGCCCTATTTTCACAACCACCAGGTTCGATTTCAGGAGCGATTCGTGTCACAGAACAAGGGGAAATGATTCGCTTCAAGTTTGGATTAGAAGGCATTGCCTTACAAAACTTGGAAATTTACACCGCAGCGACCTTAGAAGCGACCTTATTGCCACCGCCTGAACCGAAACAGGAATGGCGCAAGCTCATGCACAGCATGACGGATCTGTCGGTACAGGTGTATCGTCAAACCGTGCGTGAAAATCCGCATTTTGTAAAATACCTACGGACTGTAACGCCAGAACTGGAACTACAAATGTTACCGCTCGGCTCACGCCCAGCCAAACGTAAAGTTAGCGGTGGGATTGAGTCTTTACGTGCGATTCCTTGGGTGTTCGCATGGACGCAAATCCGTTTGATGTTACCTGCTTGGCTCGGTACAGGTGCTGCGATTAATCAAGTGATTGATCAAGGTCAAAAGCAGACACTCGAAGAAATGCTGGAGCAATGGCCTTATTTCCAAACCCTGATTGATATGTTGGAAATGGTCTTGTCCAAAGCCGATGGTCATGTGGCGCTGTATTATGAGTCTCATCTGACAGATGACGCAGACCTCAAACAGTTGGGCGAAGAGTTACGTCAGCGTTTACGTGATGCGGTACAAACGCTATTAGCACTCAAAGGCGAATCGAAATTACTTAGCAGTAACGATGTGCTCGACCAATCCATGAAGGTGCGTAAGCCTTATTTATTGCCACTACATTTACTGCAAGCCGAGCTAATGAAACGCCGCCGCGCTTACCTTGCCGAGCGTCAGGCTGAAAATACCCCAGTCGACCATGCGTTGATGGTCAGCATCGCGGGTATTGCGGCAGGGTTGCGTAACACTGGCTAAATCTTCCAAGTTTTCAAAAAGCACACAGAACTGTGTGCTTTTTTTTTGACCAGTCATATTGGTTTTAATTTATTTTGGAATATTTGACATCCTCACCCCCTTAAAAGAGGGTGATTCCTACAGCTAGACGCTTATGCCCAAGCGCAAGAATGTTTAGAGCTGAGTTTATATCTCGATCATGAGCTGTACCACAGCTCATGCACTCCCATTCTCTTATTCCAAGATCTGTCTTACCTTTTGGACTACTTGAGGTGATCTCACCGCAGCACGAACAGATTTGGGTGGTATAGGCTTCTTGGACTTCTTCAAA